>JBEKXP010000173.1:0-4190 GCA_049511815.1 Dehalococcoidia bacterium | reverse complement strand
CTGGACAAGCTTCCCCCGATCAAGGTGATGGGTGTCGGCGGCGGCGGCGGCAACGCGCTCAGCCGGATGATGGCGGATAACATCCCCGGCGTGCAGTTGGTGGCCGTGAACACGGACTCACAGGCGCTGGCGCACACGGACGCGCACGTCAAGATCCGCATCGGCGACCGGCTGACGAAAGGGCTGGGCGTCGGCGGCGATCCTAACAAGGGTCTGCGCGCCGCCGAGGAGAGCCGCGAGGAGCTCTTCGACGCCGTGAAAGGCGCGGAGATGATCTTCATCACGGCCGGGATGGGCGGCGGCACCGGCACCGGCGCGTCGGCTATCGTCGGCGAAGTGGCGCGCGAAGCCGGGGCGCTGACCATCGGCGTCGTCACCAAACCGTTCTCCTTCGAAGGCGCAAAACGCCGGATGCAGGCGGAGGACGGCATCGAGCACCTGCGGGACAAAGTGGACACGCTCATCGTCATACCAAACGACCGCCTCCTTGCCGTTTGCACTCCCGACGTGTCCGTTCCCGAGGCCTTCCGACTCGGCGACGAGGTGCTCAGACAATCGATTCAGGGCATCTCGGAGATCATCACCGTGCCCGGCGACATCAACCTCGACTTCGCCGACGTGCGCAAGATCATGGGCGAGGCCGGGCAGGCGCTGCTCGCCATCGGACGGGCCAGCGGCGAGAACCGCGCCGTCGAGGCTGCGCGGGCGGCGATCAGGAGCCCCCTGCTGGACACGAGCATCGAAGGCGCGAAGGGCGTGCTTTTCAACGTCACCGGCTCGCGAAGCATCGGGCTGCACGAGATGAACGCCGCCGCGCAGGTCATCGCGGAGATAGTGGACCCGGACGCGGAGATAATCTTCGGCACGGCCACCGATCCGGACCTGGGCGACGAGATAAAGGTCACCGTAATCGCCACGGGGTTCCAGCCGGCGCGGATCCTGGAGCAGGGGCTGGAAGAGGCGCTGGGCAGCGACCACAGGCTGCGGTCGCTGCGGGTGGAGAACCTGAAGAACGTGGGCGATACGGACCTGCCGACCTTCCTGCGTCGAACCGTCTCGTTGCGGTGAGGCGCTAGAGGGAAATACCAAATGAAAGGAGGGGTTTCTGTCTAGCCGAGCAACCACGAGCCCCGGCAAATCCGGGATTTGAAGGTTGCCTCTCGGATGAGGCAATCGGTCGCGGTCGGTGATAGGGAGATGCGCCGACCGCGACCACTTTTGTCGGCGGCGAGCGATTGATTATGTTCAGGGGCGCCGAATCGGCCGTTTCGGGCGGCGGAATCGCGGCCGGTTGACAGAACGCCGCGTGCAACTTGACCACAATATGTTGGGTTTTGCCCTTGACAATCCCTATATGTTGTGCCAAAATCCCTCCATGCGATGCCCCTACTGCACTTCTCAGGACACAAGGGTCATCGACTCGCGAGAGGCCGAAGACGGCATCCGGCGCCGTCGCGAGTGCGCGGCCTGCGGCGAACGCTTCACGACGTATGAGCGTCCGCTCGCCACGGGCCTGCTCGTCGTCAAGAAAGACGGCCGCCGCGAGGAGTACACGCGCGAAAAGGTGCTGCTGGGCATTCGCAAGGCATGCGAGAAGCGACCGCTGGCGGTGGGCACGCTCGAAGCGGCGGTCGACGAGATAGAGGCGGTCCTCAACGAGCAGGGGCTGGCCGAGGTGTCGAGTCGCGACATCGGCGAGATGGTCATGGGGCACCTGCGGCAGATGGACCAGATCGCCTACATTCGCTTCGCCAGCGTCTACCACCAGTTCGCCGATCTCGACGACCTGAAGGACGAGGTCGACGCGCTTGAGGCGACGCTGGCGATCGCCGAAGGGACAAGCCAGCCGCCGCTCATACCGGAAGAGGAGTTGCAGGGCCTGGCCAGGTCACCGGCCTGGCGAGCCCTTCAGTTCGGCAAGGGGGCAAAGACTCGTTATCGGCAGAGGCGGGCCGTCTCGGCGGCCGCCGGCGAGGCGAAAGGAAGCGCCTCGTCGTCCGCTCGACGGGGCGGCCCAAGATAATCAGGCAAAGGAATGGCATCTTAGGAAGATGGAATCGGAATACGGTCGGGACTACGGTCGGGTGCTGAACGGCGGCGGCGAAGTGCTGGCGACGGGCGCGTTCGAGATCAACAAGGAGCGCTGCGAGATCGTCTTCCGGCCCGTCGTCGATAGCAGCCTGCTGGACAAGGAGACCGGCCCGCTAATCATGGAGCTGGACGACGGTCGCATGCTGGACATCGCCGGCAAGTACCTTCGCTTCCGTCTCCTCGGGCCCGACGGGGAGCGCCAGTCGATCTACCGCCTCCGCTACGCTGCGGGGCAGGAGGCCCGCGGCTCCCCCGTCTCTGGCTAAGACACCGGCAAAACAGCGCCGCCCGGCGGAAACGGGATGGCGTAGCGTGCTTTGGGGATTCTCCTCGGTTGGTTTTTTCGGAAAGGACACGGGGCATGACAACGGTCACAGAGGCATCGCCATCAGCGCCGCGGGCGCACCTGCCGATCCGGCGTCTCTTCACGACGCCCGGTCGCCACCCGTACGACGAGGTGGAATGGGAGACGCGCACGGCCAGCATCGTCGGAGAGGACGGCAAGGCCGTCTTCGAGCAGCACGACGTGGAGGTGCCAAAGGACTGGTCGCAGCGGGCGACGAACGTGGTCGCCTCGAAGTACTTCCGTGGGCCGCTCAGCGCCGCCACCGTCGTTCACCACGAGCGCGGCGAGATCAAGCGCGAGCGGAGCGTGCGCGAGCTCATCGACCGCGTCGCCGGCACGATAACGGCCTGGGGCGTCAAGGACGGCTACTTCGCGGGCGGCGACGAGGCGGACGGCTTCGGCGCGGAGCTGATTCACATCATCCTGCACCAGAAAGCGACCTTCAACAGCCCCGTCTGGTTCAACGTCGGCGTGGAGGAGACGCCACAATGCTCCGCCTGCTTCATCCTGTCCGTCGACGACACGATGGATTCGATCCTCGACTGGTGCCGTACGGAAGGCATGATCTTCAAGGGCGGCTCGGGCTCCGGCGTCAACCTGTCGCGGCTGCGCTCTTCGCGAGAGCCGCTGTCGACGGGCGGGCTGGCCTCCGGACCGGTGTCGTTCATGCGCGGCGCCGACGCCATCGCCGGCTCGATCAAGTCGGGCGGCAAGACGCGGCGGGCGGCCAAGATGGTCATCCTCAACGCCGACCACCCGGACATCGTCGAGTTCGTCGATTGCAAGGCGAAGGAGGAGCGGAAGGCGTACACGCTGGGCGAGGCCGGCTACGACCTCTCGCTGGACGGCGAGGCGTGGACGTCAATTCAGTTCCAGAACGCCAACAACTCCGTGCGCGTGACCGACGAGTTCATGCGCGCGGCGACTTCGGACGCACAGTGGGCGCTGCGAGCAGTGACGACGGGCGACGCGGTGGAGACGCTGCCGGCCCGCGACCTGCTGCGCAAGATCGCGGAGGCAGCCTGGCAGTGCGGCGACCCGGGGATGCAGTTCGACACGACGATCAACGACTGGCATACCTGCCCGGCGAGCGGTCGCATCAACGCCTCGAACCCCTGCTCCGAGTACATGCACCTCGACAACTCCGCCTGCAACCTGGCGTCGCTCAACCTGATGAAGTTCGTCGACGAGAACGGCGAGTTCGACCTGGAGTCGTTCCGGCAGGCCGTGACGGTGATGATCACCGCGCAGGAGATCATCGTCGGCAACGCCGGCTACCCGACGGAGCTCATCGGCGAGAACGCCGGCAAGTATCGGGCGCTGGGGCTCGGCTACGCCAACCTCGGCGCGCTGCTCATGTCGCGCGGCCTGCCGTACGACTCCGACGCGGGGCGCGCCTATGCCGGCGCCGTCACCGCGCTAATGAGCGGCTGCGCCTACGCGGCGTCGGCCCGGCTGGCGGCGCTGAAAGGTCCGTTCGTGGAGTTCGAGCGGAACCGGACGGCGATGCTCGGCGTCATCGAGAAGCACCGTCAGTCAGCGGAGAGGATCGACGCGACGCTGGTGCCGGAACCGGTGCTGTCGGCGGCCGCAGCGGCCTGGGACGATGCGCTTTCGCTGGGGCGAGAGCACGGCTATCGCAACGCGCAGGTCAGCGTCCTGGCGCCGACGGGCACGATCGCCTTCATGATGGACTGCGACACCACGGGCGTGGAGCCGGACATCGCGCTCGTAAGCTACAAGCGGCTGGTCG
>JBEKXP010000172.1:0-4201 GCA_049511815.1 Dehalococcoidia bacterium | reverse complement strand
GGTCGGTGTGGGCGTCTTGGTAGGCGTCGGTGTGATGGTGTGGCAAGGCTTCGTAGGCGTCGGTGTAATGGTGTGAGTCGCCGTTGGCGTCGGTGTGAACGTCTTTGTCGGCGTCGGCGTATTGGTGTGGCAAGGCTTCGTAGGCGTCGGTGTGATGGTGTGAGTCGCCGTTGGCGTCTTCGAGGGTGTTGGCGTGTTGGTCTTCGTCGCGACCTTCGTCGGCGTAGCTGTCTCCGTTGGCGTTGCCGCGCGGGTCGATGTGGGCGTAGCGGTCTTGGCCGGCGTCGGGGTCTTGCTCGGGCAGCCCCTGGTGGGTGTTGGCGTCGCACTCGGGGAGGTCTTCGTTGGCGTGGCCGTTGCCGCACTGGTCGATGTTGGCGTCGCCGTCTTGCTCGGCTCGGGCGTCTGTGTCGGTGTCGGCACCGGTGTCATTGTTGACGTAGGCGTCGCGGTGACGTCGCAGCCGAAAACAACGCCCGGATGAGTTACCAACAATACCATAATGAGCGCGACCACCGCTGTGGCAACGCCCAGTATCGCAATTGGACTTACCCGTTTTTGTCCCATCTGAAATCCGTCTCTCATGTGCTGACCCCTTCACTACGACCAACAAAAAAACCGCCGTCTTCAGCGTAGAAGACAGCGGCTGAAGAGCTCCGTTGAGACTCTTCGGCAGCCCGGCGGCCCTAGCCCCTCTCGTCCCTGCCGCCTTCCCTGATGGCTTTTCGGAGACCGTAGATCCGTGGCTTTGCGCCGGCCGGTTTCCCGACCTTTGCCTTTTCGGAGCGTATTCTGATGTTGTTAATAGAGAAGGGGCCGAGGGACACGGTGCAGGGCCCCGCCTCCCCCTTCCGGGTCCCTCGGCCCCAGAAAAGCTAACTCCTGGCTTTCGCTTTATGGGGACGCAAGGGAGAAGCCGATTCTCACCGGCCGGGGCCGCGTTTGTGCGCCTTAGCTCAAGCTGCGGCTTACGCCCCCCGAAAGCAGGGAGGCAGGCTTTGTTGCCTGCTGGCATGGATTACCATGCGCTTCTCGGAGGCTTCTTCTCTTGTCCAGGTGCCCGGCCGGTCGCCTTCCATTAGCGTGCCGCCCGTTTCTCCCCCCGAAGGGGATCCACCCAGGCTGAGCCCTTACGCCTCCTTGCGAATTACAGGCCAGCAGGAAAAAGTCGATTAATATATCGGAGGAGCATCCGGCTCCAGATCCTCTGGCCTCTTTCCTGAGGCTGCGAGTTTAGCGACATGTTGTCACAACAGTGGCGCGTTGTCAAGGGGCGCTCCAAATGCTCTGACAATACTCATAACGTTCAAGTTAGGTGCTCATTACAGGGTGGGGCACCGCTTTCACAGCGTTGGACCTATCCTAAGCGTTAGGACAGATGTGATGAAGGGTTTACTCAACGAGCGGGGTCAGACGACCACCGAGTTCGGTTTCGTTCTGATCCTTGTCGTGATTGTCGCCGTTGCCGCCGTCGGCGCCCTGGGCCCTGCGATAGTTCAGCTCTGGCACAGCTTTGTGTCTGCATGGCCCGCTTAGAGAAGGCGCGGAAGGCGTGAGAATTCAGAGCGGACGAAGCCGCCCGTTTGAACCGCTAAACCGAATCGATTGATAGGGACCGAGACTGGTGTTTCGAAGCGCCTCGATCGCTGTTACAGCTGCTCTGCTGCTCGCGTTAGGCTGCGCTTCGGCTTCGGCCGACGATAGCAAACTCCACGTCGACATCGCCAGCGTCGATGACAGCGCGCTCCCCAGCGTCTCGGCGGTCGTCAACGTCCTGGATGCAAATGATCGCCCCGTTTCCGGTCTCGATGCGTCGGCAATTCAAGCGACTATCGACGGTAAACCCGCAAACGTCGAGCAGCTCCAGTCCGTCGTCGATTCCCAGGTTGCCCTTTCCGTCGTCCTGGCGGTTGACGTTAGCGGCAGTATGGCCGGCCAGCCGCTTGCCTCGGCCCAGCAGGCAGCTTCCGACTTCGTGCACGGCCTCTCGGCGCAAGATAGCGTGTCCATATTGACTTTTGGGGACTCCGTTACTACCGCCCTCGAACCAACGACGGACAAGGATGCCGTCGCCGCCGCCCTCGCTCAGCTCAGCGCCGGCGGGAACACCGCCCTATACGCCGCGGCAAGCCAGGCTATCGCTAAGGTTTCCGACTCGCCGTCAACACGCCGAGTCGTAATTCTCCTGAGCGACGGCGTCGACTACGGGGGCAAGAGCGGAGTGAGTCGCGACGACTCGCTTGCGCAGGCAAAGGCGATGGGAGTGCCCGTCTACACGATCGGTCTCGGATCGGAGATCGACAGGAATTACCTGAGTGAGCTCGCGACCGCCACCGCCGCTCGCTTCCTCGAAACGCCATCGCCAGCCGGCCTCTCACAACTTTACGACGATATCGCAGGTCTGTTGCGCGGCCAATACGTCGTGAAGCTCATGTCGCCCCAGACCGACGCCGGTGTGCCGCATGTTCTTGAGCTGACCGTCAGCGCTGGCGGCCTGACCGCCGTCGCCTCGAAGAACCTGCCGGCGGCAGCGGCGCCTGCAGTGCCCCAGCTTTCGCTGAAGGGCCTCGTTTCCGGCGAAAACGTGAACTCCTTGACCACTGTCACAGCAGTGGCAACGGGTGTGACTCCGGCGGAGGTTCGCTTCCTCCTCGACGGTAAGCCTCTGGCCGACACAACCGCTCCACCTTTCACCGCATCGATCGACCCGGGCTTGCTGAAGAGTGGCAACCACAGTCTGCACGTCGAAGCGCGTGACGCCTCCGGCAAGAGCACGACGCTCGACGTATCCTTTGCTGTCGGCGCGGCCGGTGGAACCAGCTTGCTGAGGCCACAACTGGCCGGCTCTCTCGTCGTCGCCGCCCTCTGTCTTGCCGGCTTCTTCTGGTTCAGGCGTCGCCGTCCGGAGGTGCAGCGGAAGGTGGTGCAGGTGCGCCTGCGCCCCTGGTCGAACGGCGGTGCAGCCGGCGAGGGGCCTTCGTCGGTCGATGAGCCCGTCTCGCTGATAGAGCCGGAGCCCGTGCCCGAGGAGGAGGTACTGGCCAAGCTCATCATGGTCGGCGGACCGAACGCCGGCAAGGAGTTTCCCGTCGGCTCGGCGCCGCTCAGCGTCGGCAACGCTGAGTGGTGCGACATTGTTCTGTCCGACGACGCTGGCTTGATAGGCGCAGAAGAGGCGCGCGCCTGGGTTCACGGCGACAAATTGATGTTCCACAGGCTGACGCGCCTCACCGTCCTCGCCATCGACGGTGACATTGGCGGCTGGCTCGTGCTGGAGCACGGCGACGAGGTCACCATTGGCCCCCACCGCCTGCGCCTCGAGGTGCTGGCCGGGCGGGCATCGGAGCAGGCGAAGGTGAACGAAGCCGTTGTCGACGCGGTCGAGCGTATGAACTCCCATGTGGTCGAAGGCTGGCTCCGACCCGTCGACGACTTCTCGCCCATGCAGCCTGCCGACGAGGACTTCGATTCGCCGGCTGCCGCCTCCTCTGCCTGACTCTCCTTCCCCGATCCGAAGCACCGCGACTCCGACCGGTTGAAGCCGTAGCCTCGCCCTGCCATTGTCGCGGATGCGCGGCGTGGGATGCAGTTGACGTAACATTCGCGTCTACTTTCCCACCCGCCCACCCGCAGGCGTCATTCCCATCACCTCCCAATATATAAGGGATAACCCCTACAGACCGCGTCCGACCTGCCGATACTTACCTAGGTGAACTCCCTAAGGGATAAGACCTAAGGGAGACTGCCGAAACATATCGTCCAATCCGATGGGGGGGAGAGGCCTCGTGCTCAAACTGGACATACCGCCGGTCACCGAAGAGCGGATGCTCGTCCAGCGAGCCATCTGCCGTGACAGCCAAGCCTTCGCCGAGCTCTATGACCGTCACGTAGTGCGCGTCTACCGGCACATCTACTACCTCATCAACGACCAGAAAGAAGCTGAAGACCTAACCGCCCAGACCTTCCTCCAGGCCTGGGAGGCGATCGGCCGTTTCCAACCTAGGGGTGCTCCCTTCGCGTCGTGGTTGCTGCGCATCGCTCACAACCTGGCCGTCAGCCATCTGCGCGCCCAGAAGGGAGATGCGCAGCTCCACGAGTCGCTTATCGACGATGGCCTTCCCCGAAACCCGGAAGCCGTCGTCGAGCGACAGGCCGAAGAAGAGCGTGTCCGACAAGCAGTCCTTCGTCTCGGCGACGACCA
>JBEKXP010000171.1:0-4252 GCA_049511815.1 Dehalococcoidia bacterium | reverse complement strand
CTTCTCCCTCGCCTCGGGGGGCGCGATCTATGTACGCGATCCGCTGCGGCAGGTCGACGAGTCGCAGCTAAACGGCGGCGAGCTCGGTCCGCTGACCGATGACGACTGGTTGCTGATCCGCCCCTACCTGGAGGAGAACGAGCGCTTATTTGGCATCAGCGTCGAGGCGCTGCTGACCGTCGACGGCGTGGCGCGGCAGCCGAAGGACGTCTACCGGAAGGTGGGCGCTGTCCGGCTCGGCGTGCTGACCGGCAAGGCGGTCGAAGTGGAAGCGGACGACTTCGGCGGCGAATAGCTGTCATTCCCTTCTTGGCTGGTCGGGTACGGAGCCCCGACCCTACGGAAAACGTCCCCTCGATTCGAAACAGACTCGCCCCAATCTGGTAGAATGAGGCTATGGAGCGTCGAAAGTTCGGCGTCACCGACCTCGAGGTCTCGCGCCTCTGTCTGGGGTCGATGCAGTTCGGCTGGACTGCCGACGAAGCCGCCGCGTTCGACGTCATGGACGCTTTCGTCGCGGCCGGCGGCAACTTCATCGATACCGCGGATGTCTACAGCCGCTGGGCGCTCGACAACCCGGGCGGCGTTGCCGAGTCGATCATCGGCCGCTGGCTGAAGGAGCGCGGCAACCGCGACGGGCTGGTCATCGCGACTAAGGTCGCGATGCCTGTGTGGGACGGGCCGGACGGCAAAGGGCTCGGCCGAACCCACATCTTGCGAGCTGTCGAAGAGAGCCTGCGCCGCCTCCAGATCGAGACCATCGACCTCTACCAGTCGCACGCGCCGGACCTCGAGACGCCCATCGAGGAGACGCTTCGCGCCTTCGACGATCTGATAAAGTCGGGCAAGGTGCGCTACATCGGCGCTTCGAACTACACGGCGCCGCTGCTTGAAGAGGCACTGTCCGTCGCCGGCGAGAAGTCGCTGCCGCGCTACATCTCGCTGCAGCCGAACTACAGCCTCGTGCACCGCAGCGAGTTCGAGGACGCCCTGGCCGGTCTCTGCCTGCGCGAGAAGATCGCCGTCATCCCCTACAGTCCGCTGGCCGGCGGCTTCCTGACCGGCAAGTACCGCCCGGACCGCCCGCAGCCGAAGAGCGCCCGCACCTACCAGACGCGACGCTACGAGAATGAGGCCGGCTGGCGCATCATCGAGGCGCTGGAGGTGATTGCGCGGGCGCGTGAGACGACATTGGCGGCGGTCGCCGTGGCCTGGCTGCTCGCCAAGCCCGTGATAACGTCGCCGATCATTGGCGCCAACAGTGACGAGCAGTTCGCGGCCATTTTGCCGGCAGTCGATCTGCGTCTCTTGCCCGAGGAGGTCGCCGCGCTCGACGAGATAAGCGCCGGCATGTAGAACGTCCTGTCTCAACGGGCGGCCTGGTTCAAGGAAGAGCGTTGGCGCTCGAAGAAACGACGGTCCCGCGCACGGGATGGCTCGGCCGCATTCCTGGAATCCCGAACATCGTCTGGGAGCCCCTAGCGGGGGCGGCCATCCTGACGGTGCCGCTAGCCCTCGCCTTCGCCTTCGACCGAGTGTGGCTCTTCCCCAGCCTGGGCCCAACGGCCTATTTCCAGGCGACGACCCCCGGGCGGGAGACCTCACGGCCCTACAACATCGTGGTGGGTCACATGACGGGCTTGGGCGCCGCGTTTCTTGCGCTGCATGTGGTAGGGGCCGTCAATTCTCCATCGATACCGGCTGTGGGACACCCCGTCGCGCTGCGGATGTGGGCGGCCTTGCTGGCGATAGCCCTCACGCTGCTTCTCAACGTCGGCCTGCGGTCGTATCATCCGCCGGCGGCCGGGACCGCGTTGTTCATCGCCATCGGTGCGCTTCCGGCGACGATGTCCACGGCCCTGGACATATTCGTCGGCGTGCTCCTCGTCACCGTCGTCGGCGATGTGGTGCGGCGGCTGCGACTGGGCAAGATGAGCTTCAGCCTGCGAGAGGAGATACCGTGGCGCCTGCCCTTCCCGAGCGACGGCTCAGGATGACGGGGGAATTCCCCCGGGCGCCGGATCAGCGGGTCAGGACGACCTTGCCGATTGAGCGGCCTTCTTCAATCGCCTTCTGCGCCAGGCCGCACTCCTGCAGCGGCAGGGCGATGAACACGGCGGGCTTGATCTCGCCGGCCTCGACCCAGCGCCAGGCGTCGAGGAATTCCGCCTTGTTGGCCATGTGCGAGCCGAGGAAGTTGAGCTGCTTGTTCCAGAGCAATCGGATGTCGGTCTTGGCGTCGTAGCCGCTGGTCGCGCCGCAGACGACGAGCGTGCCGCCCCACTTGAGGGAACGGACGCTCGTCTCCCAGGTCGCCTCGCCCACGTGCTCGAAGGCAATGTCGACGCCGCGGCGGTCGGTGATCTTTCGCACCTCTTCGCTCACGTCCTGCTTGCTGCGGTTGATGACGTAGGCGGCGCCAAGCTCGCTGGCGATTTGCAGCTTGTCGTCGCTGTTCGCCACGGCGATAGCCCTGGCATTGTGGAGCTTGCAGATCTGGACCGCCATCGTGCCCAGGCCGCCGGCACCGCCCCAGATAAGGACGAAATCGCCGGGCTTGACCCTGGCGCGCGTGACCAGCATTCGCCAGGCGGTGAAGAGCACCAGCGGCATCGAAGCGGCCTGCTCCCAGGTCAGGTTCTTCGGCTTCGGCACGACGTTGAAGGCGGGCACTTTGGCGTACTCGGCGTGGCCGCCGTCGAGAGGGCCGGTCTGGAAGCCCCAGATCTTGAACTGACGGCAGAAGAAGACGTCGCTGCGGGCACAGGCTTCGCAGGTGCCGCAACTGAAGCTGCTGAAGACGACGACCTCGTCGCCGATCTTGACGTTCTTGACCTCGCTGCCGATTTCGACAACTTCGCCGGAGGCGTCGCTGCCGGAGATGTGCGGCATGATTATCGACACGCCCGGCAGGCCGCGGCGCGCCCAGATGTCGTTATAGTTGCAGCCGGAGGCCTTTATCTTGATCAGCACCTCGTTGGGCGAGATCTGCGGCTCCGGTACGTCGGTGTACTTGAGGACGTCGATGTCCCCGTGCTCGTTGAACACAATTGCCTTCATTTCGGCGCGTCCTTTCCGCTCCAGTAAGGGGCAGGGATTAAGGCGATGTTACCGGAAGCTGTCGCTGGTAGTCTACCTGTCGTGTCCCGGGCGTGCGGAGCGCGGCCCGACCTGCCGATCAATAAGTGGAAGACGTTTTCGCCCGAGCGCCAAGCTACGGGCGATAACCCGTTGGGGAATCGACCTTGACGACAGACGCGCTCTTGAGCGACGGCTCAGATACCGAAGAGGACGAGGCACCGCCGGAGGAAACTCTGGAGGTAGCTTCGGCGCCATCGGAGGAAACCACGGAAGTAGCGCCGACGCCCGCGGAAGAGGCGCCCGAAGCGGCTCCGGTGTCTGTATCCGCGTCGTCGCCGTCTGAGGCCGGCCTGCCCGTCCCGGGCGACGATCTGGCACCCGCCGTGGCCGCCTGGACCGACGCTCTTCGCTCCGTCGAACGCAGCGTTAACGAAGCCGCTGAGTCGATCCGCCTGCTGCGCTCGATGCTTCAGCAGATGGCGCCCATACTGCGCGGACTCGGCGGGTTGGAGGAGGCTCTCGGCGCGTTCATCGGCCAGCCGCAACGGCCGCCAGAAGCGCCGCCGGTTGTACAGACACTCGCTCCTCTCCGATTCCCCGACGGCGGCGTCGAGGCGGAGGGTGTAGGTCCGGCCGTGAGTAGGCCCGCCGAAGGCGGGCACCCCGGCCACGACTGGCAGGCCATGCGCCGTAGGCCCGGCTTGAAAGAACCGGCGCAGCAGATCGAGGGAGCGGGAGGCGCCTGGGTGATGCCGGCAGGCCCGTCGCGGCCGGCCCCGAAGCCGGTAACGCTCGTCCCGGACGACACGCCGGCGCCCTACGCTTATCGCGTCACGGTGGAGGACCGCAAGAACTCCGTCGAGCTGATGCAGCTCCATGCGGCGCTGACCAGCATCCCGGCGGTGCGGAACCTGTCGCTGCTCAACTACGTCAACGGCATCGCTTCGATTTCGCTGGAGAGCACGGACGAGCTTCAGCCGGTCGACATCGAGAATGCGCTGCACAAGTTCATGAAGCGGGACTGCACTATCGTGCCGCACGAGTCGAACACGTTCCTGGTGCACCTTGGGGACAGGGCTTGAGATCCGAGGAGGCGTCGGTTGGAGGACGAAGGCAGAGTCGAAAAGAGTCAGCTAAGGGCGGGAATCAGCAAATGGCTTCTCGGCGAGTC
>JBEKXP010000170.1:0-4271 GCA_049511815.1 Dehalococcoidia bacterium | reverse complement strand
AATACGCCGACGCCGACAAAGACGTTCACACCAACGCCAACATCGACTCACACCAAGACGCCCACACCGACCGAGACGTTCACACCGACGCCAACGGCGACTCACACTGTCACCCCGACGCCTACCCAGCCCTGCCACACCAAGACGCCGACGCCGACAAAGACGTTCACACCGACGTCAACGGCGACTCACACCAAGACGCCCACACCGACCGAGACGTTCACACCGACGCCAACGGCGACTAATACCAGCACGCCCACGGCGACGAACACCGCGACGCCAACGGACACGGCCACGCCTACGTCGACCAACACGGCGACGCCAACGGACACAGCCACGCCTACGTCGACCAACACGGCGACGCCGACGAATACCTTCACGCCGACGCCGACCAACACGTCTACGCCGACGCCAACTAATACTTTCACTCCAACGGCGACAGCCACTGCTACGTCGACGAGCACGGCGACGCCGACAAACACGTTCACGCCGACGCCAACCAACACTTCCACGTCCACGCCGACAGCTACTGCTACGTCGACGAGCACGGCGACGCCCACGGCGACCAGCACGGCAACGGCTACCAAGACGGCCACACCAACAGCCACTGGAACGACGCCAGCTTCGGCAACGCCGACAGCGACAGCGACGGAGCATCACCGCAGGCACACCGCGACGCCGACGAGCACGGCGACAGCCCCACCCACGGCGACTCCGACGCACGTGAGCACGGTCGCGCCGGCTGAGATTACGCGGCAACTGCAGAAGGTGCTTCCGCAAACAGGGACTCCGGGTGGCCACTCGTCTTCACAGGGAACGACGATTCTGGGCATCCTGGCCTCGCTCGCCGGCATCGTCCTGCTGCTGACGGGACTGCGCCTGGCGCGGCGCGGGACGAAGAATAGCATTTCTAAGCGAAATGGGGCATAGACTCTGAACAGAGATTCTGCTCTAATGGAGCAAGCAACAGCCCATCAGTCGCACTGCCGGCTGCCTGAGCGGCCAGCGGCGCATCCGAACTCAGGAAGAGTGGCAACGATGAGCCGCACGGAAGCGGGAGCCAGGGCGGGCACGGGCTGTTTCGGAGCTCTTCAGCCGCTGTTTTCTGAGCAGAAGGCAGCGGCTTCCCTGTAGGTTTCTTCAAAAGCAAGTGGAGGGTTCTGATGAAACTATCGAGGTTGGTCGGCTCGCGTTGGCTGTGGGTCACTCTTTGTGGGGCGCTGATAACGGGAGGTGCCTTCACCGGGATTCTGGCGGGGTCGCCTAACACGGCGTCCGGCTGCCATATTAACCCGAGCGCTGCAGGCTTTTGCGACGCGAACGGAGAAGTCGTCGGACAGATCACCGACATCCCGGGACCGTTCCCCCAGACGTTCGATGTGTGGGTAACGGATCACAGGCCGGGGGAGAGCACCTTCGTTGAGATACCCGGTTCTCGGCAGACCATAACGGCGAACTCGAGCAGTGTGAATTTCGGACCGCTGGACGTCAGCCAGATGAGAAGCGGCGTCAATACGCTGCGTGTCGAAACTGACCTCGACAACGCTAAGTCAGCGAGCTTCCCACCGTGCGAGCAGCCGCCCACGGCAACGCCAACTTCTACTTCTACGCCGACCAGGACCGCTACGCCGACAGCGACGATGACGTTGACGCCCACGGCGACGACGACCGCGACCCCGACCCCGAGACCGACATTTACGTGCACGGCTACTCCAACCAAGACGTTCACGCCAACGGCCACGAGCACCGATACGCCGACGCCGACGGACACCGCCACGCCGACGCCAACCGATACGGCGACGCCGACGCCAACCGATACGGCGACGCCGACGCCAACTGACACTGCTACGCCAACGGTGACGGACACCGCTACGCCAACGCCGACCGATACTGCGACGCCCACGCCGACCGATACTGCGACGCCCACGCCGACTGACACGCCGACGCCAACACCGACCGACACCGCTACGCCAACACCGACCGATACGGCTACGCCAACACCAACGGACACCGCGACGCCGACGGCAACCAGTACAAGTACGCCGCAGAACACCGACACGCCCGTGCCCACAAGCACCGGCACGGTCACGCCTGCGCCTACGGCGACGTTGACGCCGGTCAACACGGCAACTTCGGTGCCAACCGCTACAGATACGCCGGAGTCCCATCATCATGGTTCGAACCCTACACCGGTACCGCCCACGCCGATCAGCCAGGTGAGTCCGGCGGCTGTATCGCCAACGGCGCCGGCACCGTCGACGCCGACGCCGTTCCACCAGGCGGAAGCGCTGCCTTCATCGGGCAGCGGCGGCCACGGTCCGACGGGCGGGGCGCCCGCGGCAGCGGTCATCACGTTCGTCGCCGGAGCGATAACGCTGCTGGAGAGCCGCAAGCTCATCCGCAAGCGCAACTAGCCGGCCCGGCCAGGGGCCAAGCATCAGAACACAGGAGGAGGGCCTCTTCGCGGGAGCCCTCCTCTTTCGTGCCCCCGGAATCGCCACGGCTGAAGCCGACCAGCGCTGCTGCCGATACTCTAGGATGAGCGCCCTAATCTGCGGCTCCTATCGAGTCGCAAGGGTCCGGGGGCGTGCTGCTGTTTCAGAGGCCGATGCTAGGTTCGCTGCTACGGAAGTTCAGACAGAACGCGGCGGAGTCGAAAGTGCGCGAAGCCGTGGAGGCCGGCGTTGGCGTTTACCATACCTGCTGGGAGCTCGGCGGCGACATAGCGACTGCGCTTGGACCCGGCGACCTCGACTCGACAGTCGTCGAATGGGCGCGCGGCACGATGGCCGAGATGCGCCGGCCTTACGGCCTGGACTACGTGACGCTGGCGCTGGCGCTGATGACGTCGGAGAACCAAGAGACGGTGCGCTACAGCTTTGGCGTCCTGCGGCCGAGCGATTTGTATGAGGACGGCCCTGTGCCGGCGCAACTGGAGCGGCTAATGCAGGAATGGCAGGCGGAAGGGTGGTTCGAGCACTCACGCTGGCTATCGGTCGTCATGTTCAGTTGGGGAGACTTGACGCGTGAACTGCTGCTTGTCGGCTAGTGCCGGATTTCGTTTGGCTGGCGCCTGTGGGACTGGCGCCCGGAAAGAGGTCTGATGGAGCAGGTTGAGGTCGGCCTGGAGGCCAAGAAAGACCCTCGGAACGCACCACCTACCGTTTTCATCCCTCAGCCGCAGAGTGTCGAGGAGACCGGCGTGCATTCGGGCCTTCTGCTCGACCTTTGCATCAAGTGCATCTACTTCGCCGGTCGCCCCGCCGCGCGACAGATAACCGACCATATGATGCTGCCGTTCGCGGTGGTTGAGGAGCTTCTCGACTTCTTGAAGCGGGAGCAGTACGTCGAGGTGGTCGGCAGCGGGGGCGCGGGCGAAGCGCAGTACAAGTACGCGCTGACGGTGAAGGGCATGGAGAAAGCAGAGGAGGTTCTCCGTCGCAGCCAGTACAATGGGCCGGCGCCGGTGGCCTTCGAGCAGTACGTGGAGGTGCAGCAAAGGCAGTCTGTGCGCGGCCTTCGCATCGACAGCGCGACAGAGCGGCGCGAACTGGCGCATCTGGTCCTGGACGACGACACGCTCGACGCGCTTGGCGCCGCCGTCAACTCCGGCCGGTCGATGCTGCTTTACGGCAACTCCGGGAACGGCAAGAGCAGCGCCGCCGCGGCAATTGGTCGAATGCTGCCCGGCCAGGTGCTGATCCCCTACGCTTTCGAGTACAACAGCCACGTCATTCGCGTCTTCGACCCACGGGTACACCTGGAGATCGCGGAGGAGACGGAGCCGGACCGGCGCAGCGGCATCGAGGGTGTGCCGGACGAGCGGCGTCGCGACCGGCGCTGGGTACGGACGTTCCGGCCGGTGGTGATGGCCGGCGGGTCGCTGAGCCTGCAGGACCTGGAGCTGCGTTACTCCGAGGTGTCGAAGTTCTACGTGGCGCCGCTGCAGGTGAAGGCGAACGCCGGCGTGCTTGTCATCGACGATTTCGGCCGGCAGCTCATCGAGCCGAAGGAGCTGCTGAACCGGTGGATCGTGCCCCTGGAGCAGGGCGTCGACCACCTGGCGCTGCACACCGGCGATACGATCGTCATGCCGTTCGACCTGTTGCTGGTCTTCTCGACGAACATACCGCCGCGGCAACTCGGCGACGAGGCGTTCTTCCGGCGCATCCGGCACAAGATCGAGATGCCGGACCCGCGGCCGGAGGACTTCCGGCGCATCTTCCGCCAGGTTTGCGAGTCGAAGGATATCGCCTGCCCGGAGACGGCGC
>JBEKXP010000169.1:0-4298 GCA_049511815.1 Dehalococcoidia bacterium | reverse complement strand
CGGCTTCTTGGTCGAACTGGCGCTTGCCAGGCTCAACTCGTAGCCGTTGATGCTGGCGTTGGTCGCCTTTTTAACCAGGTCCTGCGTGCCCTGCTGGCCCGGTCTTACCCAGGCAGCAAGAGTGATAGGCCCCGTGATGTTGAGACAGGCATCGTTGGGAACAAGAGCGTACTGCGTGCTCCCGTTCAGGTTGAGCGCCAGACCGTTCTGGCCGCTGACCCATGTCGGGCTGCCGTAGATAGTACCGTCGTTGGAGGGCGGCGAGGAGTCGGCAAGCGTGGTGCCGCCGTTCTCGTCCATCATGTAGTGCGCCACCAGCCCGTCGACGCCGCAGTTGGGCGTGGGCGTCGGCGACGGTGCCACGGTGGAAGTCGGAGTGGCCGACGGCACTGGCGTGTCCGTAGGCGTGCCGACGGGCGTTGAAGTCGGCGTGCTTGTCGGCGGCGTCACGCCGTGGTACAGGTCCATGACCTCTGCCGAGCTCAGTGCCCGCTTGTAGATCCGCGCCTCGTCTAACTGACCCGCAAACGGGGAGACGCCGTCATCCTGTGCGCCAATACCCACTAACGTCGTGTTGCTGGCAATGGATATCCCCGGCTTGCTCGCCTCTTCGACGCCGTTGATATAGATACGGATCGTCGTCCCGTCATAGGTCGCCGCTAGGTGTATCCAGGCGTTTGCCGCGTATGATGTAGTGGAGTCAACTCTGTATGTGGCGTTGTTGTTGACCCGGAAGAACGCCTTCCCAGTCGAAGCTAGCGCTAACTCATAGCCGCTCGTACCGCCGCTGGTTCTCGCCTTCTTTATCACGTACTGGGTTGTGGTGGCCTTAGTCGTCTTCACCCAGGCGGAGAGCGTTATCGCTGTTCCAGGATTGAGACAACTGTTATCCGCCACCGTCGCGTACTGGCCACTGCCGCTTAGAGACAGGGCATAGGAGCCCACTTTCCCGGCGACCCACGTCGGGCTCCCGACGATGGTAGCGTTGTTAGCCGGTGAGGTGGAGTCGATGAGTGTCGTGCCGCCGTTCTCCTCCATCGCCCAGTAGCCCACGAGGCCGCCGGCGCCGCAGGGGTCGGTCGTGGCCGTTGGCGGCGGCGTTGCGGTAGGAGTTACGTCGCTGGTGATCAGCACGCCGTTGGCGCTGCTTCCGTTCCCAGCCAGAACGACGAGACTGCTCGACCAGTTCTGCTTCGTGCTGGTCGCGTTATTGAGGCCTCCGGTCATGAGCGTTTGCTTGGCCCCGAAGCTGATCGAAGAGAGCGATGACTCCTTGTAGACGATATCGCCGCTGCCTTCGCTGGTTGTGTATATGACGCGCACTGTGCCCGCCGCTTCGTTGAGGACAACGATCCCCCGCGTGCCCGCCTCGTCCAGACCGTAGAGGTTATCCCAGGTCCCGTTGGGGCGGCGCACGAGGAGCGCTATCTTCGGGTAGCCCGCTGTGTCATAGGAAGTCTTCACGGCAGCGTACAGAGTGCCGTCGGCGGCCACCTTCATGTTCAGGTGGTCGTCGGCCATCCCCGCGCCGACATTCAGTGCCGACTGTGACGCCGGCAATTCGTCGGCAGACCAGGTGTTGGGGTCCGCGCCGTCCGTGTGCGTCTTGAAGCCGAACCGTTGCGTTTGCTGGTTCGACCACAGTACGCCAACCTTGTTGCCGGGCATGGCAATCACATCACTGATGTCGTCGTCGTTGACGTTGTTGGCGAGCGTGATGGGACCGCTGAATGAAGAGTAAGGAGAATCGCTGTAGTAGACGATGATGTTCGAGCCGTTGTCCGTGGCCAGCCACATGCGGCCGGTGGTGTCGATGTCGATGGTGGAGGTCTCGCTGTAGGAGGGGAGCGAAATCAACGTGGTTGTCGTTCGCGTCGGCCACAACTGGTAGGTGTTGCCGGCTGATACGTACTGCGCTGATACCAGCTCGAGGTTGTTGTCGCTTATGCCATCGTGAAGGAGAACGTGCACGACGTCGCCGGCGGGCTTGACGTCCGCGTCGGCGCCGGTGCTGTCCGATAGCTTGAGCACGTTTGTCCAGCTGTTGTCCGGCTGGAGCCGCCACAGCCAGGTGCCGCTGGGGGAAACGGCGGTGCTTGGCAGCACGGCCCACCAGGCGCTGTTGTATTGCCAGACCTTCGACTGTGGTTTCTCACCGGTATCCTGCGAGACCGCTAGCGGTGTGAGAGTCGTCGTGCTGGCGCCGCGGGTCACCGTGGCTCCATGGGCAAAGAACAGAACAAGCCCCAAGGCTAGAGCCAGGATCAGCGCTGTCACGAACCAGAGCCTGGGGGTAGACCGCTCGAGGAATGTCCCCTTCCTGCAGTCCGTGTTCGCCTTCATGGCGCATCTCCTCGCGCTAGCGTTGGCCCTGCCAGGGGTAGGGTCAGAACTAGTGCGTGTCGACCAAACCCACGAGCGCGGTTGCCCGTGGGGTCTGCGGGGACTTTACTTGTGCGGGGATTCTAGAAACGAGCCACCAATGTCAGCGACTATACGCTTCGACACCGCATATGTCAAGTCCAGTGTTGGGCGACAGCTAGACTGTCCTCTGGTGGCGAGTTACTTCCCCGCCTGCCAGCAGGCAGGCGAAAAGGAGGCGCCCATGCAGAGGGGTGGCTGGGTGCCTCTGGGCGCGCTAGGCAGAGTCATGAAACGAATAGTGTGGTATCCCCGGCAGGACTCGAACCTGCGACGCGTGTGGGAAATCGGTCGATCTCATCCCGCCGTCATGTTCTTGTTGCGGCTAGGCCGAATCCCGATCCGAAAATGATCGGAGGGTGAGGCACGCAAAGCCCCGACTCCCGGACTCTGGGTCCGGTACTCAGCCTGGCAAACAATAGGGAAGAGGAGAACGCCCAAAGCAACGGGAATCGTGTCTGCTTCTGTGGCCTCCAGAGGCCCAAGGGGTTCGAACACCAGGCGCGAAAACATCGAGTCCGGTACTCAGGTTGGGCGTCGACCGGATTAGTTGGAGGAAGTGAATTAGCTTGAATTGGCCGGCATTACGGGTATAATAGCATCGATTGGCGATTTAGCGACCATCTGCTTCGATCTGCAGAAGGTGCATCGTCAGATTCAAAAAGGGGTCTGGGCAGCGGAAAACCAACCTGAGCCTTCCCAAGCAGAGGGTCGCGGGTTCGAGTCCCGTTTCCCGCTCCAAATCCCCTCTTCTGAATCTGTAAACGTACATCTGTTTGAAGGCAGTGGGTCGCCCCAGGCCGCCTGCTTCGTGTTGCGCATCCGCACCAGCGGTGGCGCACAGTCCAACGCGGGGGATCATGGAAGTCCCGTGAGAACAGTGGCCGGGGTGGTCCTGCCCAGCGTGCCCATCCAATAATCCGAGGGCACTGACGGCCAGGGGATCGCCCGGGTAGTCTCCATCTACAATCCCGGCACGGCCATCAGCCTGCGCAAGATCGGGCAAACCCCCGCTCGGCGCGTTGCCCTCAGCGCTCATGGCGTGGCTTCAGCAGGCTGGCGCTCCCGGGCGGCTTCATCGCCACCGCGCTGACGGGCTGACTATTTGCGGGTGCCCTGGTGAATCAGCCCGCCGTCGCCTGACCCCGCAACCGCACGATTGTGTAGCCAGCTCTCGCCACGATCTCCGGAATCCCGCTCACCAAGTCATGATCTTTCTTACGCTCCTCCCGCGGAAGTTCTTCCCATGGGACGAGCGTCTTGTTGATCTTCTTCGCCGAATCGCTCTCGGGTCCCCACCTCCAGCCGGCCCCGATACTCGCTTTCACGTAGCGCTCGTGCTCCATCACCGCCATGGTCTCAATCTCATCGGCCGAGAACGAGAATAGTGCCTCGCTGCCTTGGGCAGGGACCATAGCGTAGCCCAGGCGCTGGAGTTTGGCCTGTATGTCGCGAACATTGGCGCGATTCTGCTCCTTGAAGTGCTCGGGAAGGTCCGCGTAAGGAAGCTGCGAGGCCTCCGTCCTGCCCCCTTGCTTCTGGAGCCCCTCGCAGTAGAGCTCGTGGGCCGCCCCGGCGAGGTCTTCGAGGACCTCCCCGGACAGCTCGATCTGCCGCACGATGGCGAGGAGCTCCTGACCGTCGACATGCAGGTCGAGCTGGGCCTGAGTGGGGAGGCACGAGCGCTCGAAGGAGGTCTCGCCGGCGAGCCGGCTCATCGCGAGGATGCTCTCGAGTGAGCGAGAGCCATGCCTGTACTCGGAGACCGTAAGGAAGGCCCGCAGAACGCCTCTGTCCATGTGAAGGTTCCCATCATGGATGAGGTCCTTGGCGACGCGCTCCAGCAGCGATCGCAGGAGGATGGCCCGACGCACGAC
>JBEKXP010000168.1:0-4865 GCA_049511815.1 Dehalococcoidia bacterium | reverse complement strand
TCTTCTTGCCGCTGCGCCTCGTCGAAGCGGTTCAGCTTGACCAGCAGGTCCGCCATCTCCGACTCGGCGTTGGCGGAGGCTACGCCCCCCTGATCGACGTACGAGCCGTAAGCCGCCAGCGCCTGCTCCGTCTGTCCCAGCCCGACGAGGGCCTCCGCCAGCAAGAACTCCGCCTCGTCGCTTTGACCGCCCGCGCTCTGGTACGCCAGCACTTGCTGCTGCGCCGCCTGGTAGTCGTTCTTCGCCAGATACCGGCGGGCCAGTGCTAGCCGCGCTGTCTGCCTATCGACGTCTGTCCCGCCGGCAAGCACGTCTTCGTACGCAGCTATCGCCTCGTCGTACTGACCGTTGCGCTCGTAGCTCTGAGCGAGGGCCAAGTCGGCGGTCGCGGGCGTCGCTGTGGCGGACGGGGCGTCGTTGGCCGCCGGCGTCGAAGTGGCGCTCCGGCCGATGCCACAGCCGCCGCAGATGAGAGTCGCGGCAAGGAGTAGCAGCGTCGAGCGCAACAAGCGCTGAACAGGGAATCGATTCTCTGGTATGATGGACTCGATCATGCGGCGCGGCCTTCCCGGCCAGAAGCTGCCTGCTTCGGAGCGCGTTGACGGTTGTTATGCTCAATGGTACTATTCGCGGACGGCGCCGTCAAAACCCGTCGGAGATGGACGGCCATGTACGACGGGAGCGTGTGAGAATAGACGAAGCCGCGCACGAAAGACCACGATTCAGATAGGGAGGTTGAGCGATCGGAGAGGAATCCGCCTGGCAAGGACGGCCGGTCTGGGCCGAGATAGACCTAGACGCGCTGGAGCATAACGTCCGCGAGCTCAAGCGGCAGGCAGGCGGCGCGCTGCTGATGGCGGTTGTCAAGGCGAACGCGTATGGCCACGGCGCCGTCCCGGTGGCAAAGGCTGTGCTCGCTGCCGGCGCGGACCGGCTGGGCGTGGTATGCGTCGATGAAGGCGAAGAGCTGCGTCGCGCGGGCATCGATGCGCCGGTTCTCATCATGGGCCACACGCCGACCGCTCAGGCCCAACGCGTTGTCAGCCTCTCGCTCACCCCAACTATAGGCAACCGCCCCTTCGCCGAAGCGCTGTCGGAAGCGGCGACTTCGGCCGGCGTGACGCTGCCGGTGCACCTGAAGCTGGAGACGGGGCTCAATCGCTACGGCCTGCCGCCGGAGCAGCTCCTGCCGCTGGCGGAATCGATACGTCGCCTGCCGGGCCTCGATATCGAGGGGCTGTGGACCCACTTCGCGACAGGCGACGAGGCGGACAAGAGCTACGTACAGCGTCAGTTCAACGCCTTCAGCGAGGTAGCCGGCAAACTCCCCTGGATCCGGCTGCTCCACGTGGCCAACACCGCCACAGTCCTCGACATGCCGGAGCTCTCGCTGGGGATGGTCCGCGTCGGCATCGGCATCTACGGCTGCTATCCCTCGCCGCAGGTGGAGCGCAACATCTCCCTGAGGCCCGTCCTGTCGCTGAAGAGCCGCGTCGCCCGGCTGCGACGCCTGGAGGCCGGCCAGAATGTTGGTTACGGTTGTGCGTGGACGGCGGCGCGACCATCGGTAGTGGCGCTCGTCATGGCGGGCTACGGCGACGGCCTGCGACGCGCTCTTTCGAACAAGGGCGTCGTGCTCGTTCGTGGCCGGCGCGCACCGATTGTTGGGCGTGTCGCTATGGACATGTGCGTAGTCGACGTCACAGATATCCCCTACGTCGCAATCGACGACGAGGTGGTGCTGATAGGCCGTCAGCGCGACGAGGAGATCGCCGCCGAGGAGGTGGCTGACCTCTGCGACACGATAAGCTACGAGATGCTGACGGGCATCACGGCGCGCGTACCGCGGCTCTACCTGCGAGACGGCCGGGTCGTCGCGGTGCAGACGCTGGTGGAGGCGGCGTCGGCGGAAGCGCCGGTGGTAGCTGCGGAAGAGGCTTGACAAGAGCACGCGGCGGCGGAACTTGAAGGCATGAAGCGGAGCTTTGACGCGATGAGTGGGAAGGGAACGGCGTTGGCCGTTGTTCTGCCGTTTGCTATCAGCGCCGGCCACCTGCAGCTATGGGCGCTGGTGGTCGCCGTTGGCGCAGCGTTCCTCGCTTCGCTAGGCTATCTCCTTCGATGCGCCCTCGGCCTCGTCCAACCGCCACCGCCCGAAGAAGATAAGCCTCACTAGAGCGCCCCGGCGAAATCGGTTTCGACTACTCGTCCTCCTCTTCCTCCTCCTCGCCTTCTTCCTCAGCCGCCATCTCCGCTGCCCGCGGGAGAAGCACTTCCAGCGTCGTCTCGCGGTGCCGTCGCGGCCCGGGTAGCTCTTCGATGGTCTTGATCAGCGCCGGCAGCGCGTCCATGTCGCCGTCGAGAAGCAGGACTGAGACGCCGGCGTCGCGCAGGCACTCCAGGTCGCCGCTCTCGACCGACAGCTCCACGGGCAGCAGCAGCGGCTTGCGCGCCAGGGCTGCGATGCGACGCAGCTCGAGCTGCTTCTTCAGGGTAAGGGGACCTTTCCAGTCGGGGAGGAGGATGGCGTCGAGCGCGACCGACTCCAGCACGCGCAGGTAGGTGTCGTCGTCCGCGCCGTCCTTGAGCGCCAGCACGTAGCCGAGCTTCTCTTCCAGGAGCGCTGTCGCCGGCGTGGATTCCGCCTCGAAGACGACGAAGTCGGCGGACGCCGCGATCAGCGCCTCCGTATCTGCAGCATCGATGCGCTTTGGCCAGACGCCCAGCGGCGTTTCGTCGGCCGCCTTCACGGCCGTTTCGACGTCCTCCAGCTTCGCGTCCTTCAAAATGACGGCGCCGGCGCCGGCCGCAACCGCCTGCGCCACCCCGTCCGCGTCTTCGAGGAGCAGGGCCGTTAGCAACTGCGGCGTTTTCGCCGGTCTGACCGCCCGAAAACCGATGGGCGCCGCTTCCGTGCGCATCGTCTTGCGTATCCTGTCGCCGAGTTTGCTCATGGTCGTCCCTTCCAGGTTGAACGTACTGAACGGGATGATATCTGCGCTGGAGAGCCTCTGTCAATTCAACTATAGCGCATCGGGCCGCCGACGTGCCTGGCGGCCACAGCAACGGCCGCCCCGCTCAAAGCGAGAGGAGCGGCCGCTGGATTGATTGCGAGAAGTCTATGCCCGCAGCTTGCGGCAGGCCTCTACGAGCGCCGGCAGTACTTTCTTGTAGTCGTCCACGATGCCGAAGCGCGAAGACTTGAAGATTATCGCTTCCGGGTCCTTGTTGATGGCGACGATGTTCTTCGCGCCCGAGCAGCCCGCCATGTGCTGGCTGGCGCCCGAGATGCCGACCGCGAAGTAGAGCGTCGGGCCGACGATCTTGCCGGTGAGGCCGATCTGCTCGGAGACGGGCCGCCAGCCGTTGTCGCAGGCCGCGCGCGTGGCGCCGACCGCGCCGCCCAGCGCCTTCGCCAGCTCTTCGAGCAGCGCAAAGCCTTCCGCACCGCCGATGCCGCGTCCGCCGGCGACGACCACGTCGGCGTCTTCGAGGCGCATGCCTTCCTCGGCGACCTCCTGGTGGCCGGTAATCTTATCGCGGATCGCCGACGCGTCGATTCCGGCGTCGACCTTCGTCACCTGCCCCTGGCGCGAGTCGTCGCGGGCCAGCGGCTCCTGCGCCTTCGAGCGGATGGAAATGACGGCCGGCGTTGTGTTGAACGACAGGTTCGCCCGGGCGTTGCCGCCGTAGCAAGGTCGCTCGGCGATCAGCTTCCCGCCCTGGTCAGAGACGCTCAGGCAGTCCATCGCCGCCGTGCTGCCCAGGCGGAAGGCCAGGCGCGGACCCAGGTCGCGGCCCAAGTCGCTCTGACCCATGAGGATGGCGAGCGGGCTTGCCGCCGCGTTAACCTTCTCCATCGCCGCGACGAAGCCGTCGCAACTGTACTTCGCCAGCGCCGGGTCATCGACGACGAACACCTGGTCCGCGCCGTGAGCGATGAGCTCCTTCGCGAGGCCCTCGACGCCGGAGCCGATGACCGCCGCCTGTACCGGCTCGCCTTTCTGGTCGGCGAGACGGCGGGCTGCGCCCAGGACTTCCAGGCTGATCGAGGCGATTGCGCCGCCGCTAACCTCGGCTGCTACCAAGATTCCGTTAGCCATGTCAACACTCCTTATCTCTGATAGGACAAAGCCTAGATTATCTTCTGATCGCGTAGCCGCTGCGCCAGCTTCTGTGCGACCTCGTCGGGCGTCTCACCCTCCACGACTTCGCACTCGACTTCGCTGACCGGCTGGAAGAGCCGCTCCAGGTTGGCGCGAACGCCGCCGGAAGAGAAGCCGATGTCACCGGCTCCCCAGACCGTGACCTGCTACCGTGACCTGCTTGCGCGCGGCCATCATGATCTGCTGCAGCTTCGGGTAGCGGGGCTCGCCCAGCTCGTTGCTGACCGTTACCAGGGCGGGAAGAGGCGCCTCAACAGTGTCATAGCCCTCCATGAGGACGCGCTCGACGACGACCTTGCTGTCCGAGATATTGACGGACTTGGCGAGGCTGACGCTCGGCACGCCCAGGAGCTCGGCGATGCCGTAGCCGACCACGCCGGCGTCCCAGTCGGTCGCCTGGCGGCCGCAGAGAATGAGATTGTAGTCGCCGATCTTTTCGATTGCCTTCGACAGCGCCAGTGCCGTCGTGTAGCTGTCGCCCTCGAATGCGCCGTCCGTGAGGAGGACACCTTCATCGGCGCCCATTGCCAGGCTGTGCTTGATAACGTCCCGGGCGCCTTCCGGCCCGAGGCTTATCACCGTGACCTGCTTGCGCGCGGCCATCATGATCTGCTGCAGCTTCGGGTAGCGGGGCTCGCCCAGCTCGTTGCTGACCGTTACCAGGGCGGGAAGAGGCGCCTCAACAGTGTCATAGCCCTC
>JBEKXP010000167.1:0-4928 GCA_049511815.1 Dehalococcoidia bacterium | reverse complement strand
CTGCCGCCGCCGTCTCCTCCGCTCGGCCGTGACGCTTCATCGGCACGTTCGCCTCCACCCGCGCAATCCGTCTCTCCGTCATTATCGGCGCCACCATCGGCGTGTCCATGAAGCCCGGCGCGACGCAGTTCACCCGCACGTTCTGCTTCGCCAGCGACGCCGCCAGGCAGCGCGTGAAAGCGACGACCCCCGCCTTCGACACGGAATACGCGTAGAGCGGGTGCGCTCGAAACGCAGCCATCGAGGCGTTGTTCACTATCGCGCCGCCGCCGCTCTCGATCATCCTCGGCACCGCGTACTTGCACATGAGCAGGATGCTCTTCAGATTCACCTGCATTACGCCGTCCCAATCCTCGGACGACACCTCGAGGCCGAGCTTCCCCCAGCCGGCGCCGACGTTATTGAAAAGCACGTCCAGCCGGCCGTAATTCGACATCGCCGCGTCGACAACGCCCTTGGCTTCGTCCTCCTTCGTCACGTCCGCGCGGCAGGCCACAGCTTCACCGCCTTCGCCCTTAACGATGTCGACCGTCTCCTTCGCCGCATCCAGATTCCGGTCGGCGCAGACGACCTTCGCCCCCTCACGCGCGAACAGGATCGCCGTTGCCTTGCCGTTGCCCATGCCCGGACCTACCGAGCCCGCGCCCGTGACGATTGCAACCTTGCCTTCGAGCCTCATAGCTCCGTTCCTCCTGCAAGTACGAATGCCTACCTTGGATGCTATGCCTTCAACAGGAAAAGTGACACCGCCAAGAAGTGCAGCGTGCTACCCACGATGGTCAGGGAGTGGAACACCTCGTGGAAGCCGAAGACCGTTGGCCACGGGTCGGGCCGCTTTGCCGCGTACGCCAGCGCGCCGACGCTGTAGGCGATGCCGCCGCCTAACAGCAGCCCTAGCGGCGCCGGGTCCAGCGCCTGCAAGATCTGCGACATCGCGATCAGCGCCACCCAGCCGCTCGCCAGGTACAGCGGTATCGCCAGCCGGCGAGGAGAGTCGAGCCAGATTAGCCGCGTCAGCGCGCCGAGGGCCGCAATCGTTACCGCGACCGAAAGGAGCGTCGCTCCCCAGGCGCCGTGCAGGGCCAGCAGACAGAACGGCGTGTATGTGCCCGCGATGAGGAAGAAGATCGTCGCGTGGTCCAGCCGTCGCACGATGCTCAGACCACGAATCCCCCAATGACCGCGATGGTACACGGCGCTCGTGCCGTAGGCGACGATCAGACTGGCGCCGAACACCGACGCCCCAACATAGCCTCTAGCGCTGTTCGCCCTGAGCAGCATGACAGCCGTCCCGGCGACGGCGGCGACCAGCGCGCCGAGATGCAGGTACCCCCGGAGGAGCGGCTTCTCCAGCGTTGCTGTGGAATGGGCTGCGCTGTCTAGCCCCGTCAAGCTGGACCCCTTCGACTCAGCGACTGCGCGGCCGCCTGTTCTCGCTACGGCGCCAGGTCGCCGACGTACAGCGGCGTCAACTGTGCGTACGCCCGCGACGAATGGTTGCCGCCGAGCCCCCCCTTCGTCTGAAAGGCCTGCGTCGCTTCCTTGCCGCAGTAGGGCGTAATGAGGCCGGCGCCGCCCGGATGCGTGCGAAGGTGCACGGTTACGTTGTAAACCTTGTTTTGGATGATGATCCAGCAGTCCTTGCTCGAGTTGTGCTTTGCGACCTCCGACGCCGGAATCGCCGCGCTCGTGGCGTTCTGCCCGGGCTGCGACGTCGCGGCGGCCGCAGGCGTGCGCAGCACCGGCGGCGATGCTCCCGATCCGTTCCCGCGGTTGAAGACAAGGCCGGCCGCCAGGATGTAGACGGCTATCGCGCCGAACGCCGTCAGCGCCACGGCCACGAGTCGCTTGGGCGCGGTCACCTGCCTCCTCCGGCTCCCAGACCTCGCATCTCAGCGCAGCTTGAACTCATCCGAGTGAATCCGGTGATACTTGACCCTCATCCGCGTGAACTGGGCCGTCAGCCCCCTCATCATAGCCGGAGGACCGCAGAGGAAGATATCCTTGTCCGCCAGTCCGCCGCTCAACTCTGCCACCGCCCGCGCGGTGAGGAAGCCCTGCGCATCGGCGAAGTAGGGGATGACGCGCAAACAGTCTGATCCTTCGGCTAGCGCCAGCAGCTCATCGAGGAAGATGGCTTCGTCCTCGCTGTTTGCCGAGTAGTACAGATCGACACTGTAATCGGAGCGCTCCAGCGTCCCCGCCATGCTCAGGAAAGGCGTGACGCCGATGCCGCCGGCAATCCAGACCTGCTTCTTGTTCGGGCAGTTGTGGTAGGAGAACTTTCCGAACGGCCCCTCGATCCGCGCAACCGCGCCGCGCCTGAGCGACTGCAATCGCGAGGTGTAGTCGCCGAGCGACTTCACGACGATTCGCAGCCGGCCGTCTTTCGGTACCGAGGTGAGTGAGAAGGGATGCGCCTCGGTGCTTATCCCCCGCTGGAAGAACTGCACGAAGACGAACTGGCCGGGCAAGAACCGCAGCGCGCGGCTCCGCGGCGTCATCTCGATGGCGACCACGCGGTCATTGACCGACTTCACGGACTCTACCCGGTACTCGTACCGCGGCACGAGCATCCGGCCGAGCAGGGTGCGGTAGGCGTAAACGGCGATGGCGATTCCGGCAAGCCCCAGCACGTACAGCCGCAGCGTCGTATCGCGCGAGATGTCGCTTTGGATGAAGAAGGAATGCCCGACCGCGAACAGGAAAGCGGCGCCCATGAGTTTGTGGGTAAGCTCCCAGGAATCGTACGGGAGCGTCACGAAGAACGTCAGCAGCACCAACGCCAGCAGCGAAAGGAGCGCCAGAATGCCCAGGTTTATCGCCCAGTTGCCGGAAGGCAGGAGAAGCAGCGCTGCGCTCCTCGAATCTGTCGACAGCAACCTCGCGGCCAGCAGCAAAGGATGGAACAGGATTAGCGTGAACGCCACCGCCCCCAGGACGTGGTGCGACGCGTACACTTTGTTCATGCCGCCGAAATAGCCTTCGAAGATGCGGAGCCGTGCGCTCATTATCACCGTCAGCGCGAACATCGACATTCCGACCAGGCCGGCCATCTGCCCGAGGCTCAGGAGGGTCAGCGTGTTATTGGAAAAGCGAAGGCTGAGCGGCGCGGCGTTATACCAAAAGAGGAGCGGCACGAGGGAGAGAACGATGATTATGGACCAGCCCAGGTTGTCCCGGATCCTGATCATCGTGCGAATGCCGTCGGTAACGGTGGGAAGGGGTATTGGTGGAGATAGGGGGACTCGAACCCCCAACCTCGGCGATGCGAACGCCGCGCTCTCCCTGTTGAGCTATATCCCCACTCCATTCACGGCAAGTCAATCTTAGGCTGGCGCCCGAGAAGCTGTCAAGGAAAGCGAATCAGTCGCTTATGTCGGGAACATGCCGTCCATCAACGATACCACCATCTTCCCACCCGCCACGTCCAGTTCGACGACCACGTCCTCGATGGCCGGCACCAGGATGCGGCCGCGCGGTCCCTCCACAACGTACACGTCGTTGCTGCCGGTCGGGAAAAGCTCCGTCACCTTGCCCAGGTGCTCTCCGTCCTGCTCGTACACCTCCAGCCCGACGATCTGGTACGCGTAGTACTCGTCCTCCGGCAGCGGCTCCAGCGCCTCCTCCGGCAGCGACAGGAATCGGCCGCGCAGCTCCTCCGCTGCTTCCCTCGATGCGACGCCTGCTAGCTTCAGCAGGACGAAGCCCTTCTGCTGCCGTAACGACTCGACCTCGTAGGGAACGCCCTCGATCCAGAGCGACTCGCCGGCGGCGAAGTGCTCCAGCCGCGTGGTGAACGGTTCGACCTTCATCTCGCCGCGAAGAGCGTGAGGCGCGAGAACGCGTCCAATCGCCAAATGTCCGGGCGCGATTTCGCTCCCGGCTTCGTCTTCCGCAGACATCGAGGAGCTTCGCTTCGGCCTATTCGCCGATTTCGAGGATGGCCCGACGCACGCCCCGGCGCGCCGCCGCGACCTTCAGAAGCGCCCGCATAGCGTTCGCGATGCGCCCTTGCTTGCCGATGACCTTCCCCATGTCGGGCTCGGCTACCTCAAGGAAGTAGACCAGCGTGTCGCCTTCCTCTTCCTCGCGGACGCGCACTTCGTCCGGGTTGTCCACAATCGCCTTGGCGATGTATTCGATGAGCTCTTTCATGGCGGAGCGAGCCTACTCAGCCTCGGTTGAACTCTCGGCGTTCTCTGCGCTCTTCCCCGGCAGCAGTCCCTGCCTGACGAGCAGCTTCGTGACCGTCTCCGACGGCTGGGCGCCCTGGCTCAGCCACTTCTGTTAGCGTCGCCGGGTCCGTCAGCGGGTCGTAGAGGCCCAGCGTCTCGATAAAGGCGCCGTCACGCGGCGCGCGCGAGTCGGCCACAACCAGCCGGTACGCCGGCCGCTTCTTCTTCCCGACTCGCCGCAGTCGAATTCGCAGCAATTAGTCACCTCCAAGTGATGTACGATGAATCATAGCAGAGTCAGCGGAGCCGGCCAAGCGCCCGCGGCCCGCGACCGGAGGCCAGCGCCTCCATAAGCTTCTTCGCCTCGCGCCACTGCTTCAGCAACTGGTTGATGTCCTGCGGCGTCGTCCCGCTCCCCCGCGCGATGCGCCGTCGCCGGCTGCCGTCGATAAGCTCCGGCCGGTGGCGCTCCTCCGGCGTCATCGAGTAGACGATGGCTTCCATCTTCTTCCAGACGCTGTCGTCTATCTGCGCGCCCTGAAGCTGTTTCTTCATGCCGCCGAGCCCCGGGATCATGCCGATGATGTCCGTCAGCGAGCCCATCTTCTTGACCTGCTGAATCTGCGCGATGAAGTCGTTCAGGTCCATCGTCCCGGCGCGCATCCGCTTCTCCAGCGACTTCGCCTGCTCGCGGTCGACCGTCTCCTGCGCCTTCTCGATCAGGCTGAGCACGTCGCCCATGCCCAGAAT
>JBEKXP010000166.1:0-4440 GCA_049511815.1 Dehalococcoidia bacterium | reverse complement strand
GCGGTTCTGCTCCTTGAAGTGCTCGGGAAGGTCCGCATAGGGAAGCTGCGAGGCCTCCGTCCGGCTGCCCTGCTTCTGAAGCCCCTCGCAGTAGAGCTCATGGGCCGCCTCGGCGAGGTCTTCCAGGATCTCCCCCGCCAGCTCGATCTGCCGCACGATGGCGAGGAACTCCTGACCATCGACATGCAAGTCGAGTTGGGTCTGCGTAGGGAGGCAGGAACGCTCGAAGGAGGTCTCGCCGGCGAGCCGGCTCATCGCCAGGATGCTCTCCAGTGACCGAGCGCCATGCCTGTACTCGGAGACGGTAAGGAAGGCCCGGAGAACGCCTCTGTCCATGTCAAGGGTCCCACCATGGAGAAGGTCCTTGCCGATGCGCTCCAGCAGCGAGCGTAGGAGGATGGCCCGACGCACGATGAAGTCGGGGTCGGCTCCACCCGCCTCGCTTTCCGACCGCGGGTCGGGGTTGGGCCCTCGCACGTTGACGAAGCCTCGCAGGCGGCTGACGAAGTCCGGGCCCTTCGCGTGCCGGAAGTCCTCCGCGCTCATCTCCCTCGCCCCGAAATCCTCCATCCGGCGCGCGGTACCCCCGGCAAACACGAAGATCGCGCGTCCAATGGGGTGGACAACCTGGTCCTTTTGGAAACTGCCGTCCTGCATCGGGGCCAGGAAGTAACGCAGCCAGCCGAGGGGTCGACCGTCCAGGGCAGTATCGAACTCGTCCCAGAAAACCAGCGGCAGCTTCCCCGATAGGCCGACATCGCGCACCCGGTGGAAGGCGTCCATCAGGTCTGCGGGGGAGCCAAGCTGCGACAGATTGAACTCGATCTTCTCGATCAAGTCGGGCAGCAATGAGGTGGCAACCTGGGTGACGCCGAACGACTTCCCGGATCCAGGCGCCCCGAACACCGCGATCGATAAAGGCTGCCTTTCAGAAGGACGGGCGGCGTGCTCTTCCACTAGGGCGCGGATGGCCCTGAAGGCCTCGATCTCCTGGCGGTCCACGGTGAGGAGCTTCCCAAACTCGCCAAGCGGCACGTTGCGCAGAGCGGCTCGGGCGCCCTCCAAGACGATCTCTTCCGCGAGATTCTCGAGATCACCGGGGTGGGTGTCGCCGAGGATCGTCCATGGCGGAGGTCGGTGGGTGGACTCTGTCGCGTTGCTCGGAGGAATCGCTGCTGGGACCGGCACCACGGCCGCCGCAAAAGGTTGGTCCTCCGTGCCGGCCAGGGCGCCCGCCACCGCCTCGATCGGGAAGGTCAGGTACGTTTCCGAATCCGGCGTCTCCCGACAGCCAAAGCCCTCGCGATGCAGAACTCTCATGGCGGTGAGGCCCGAGCAGACGCCTTCCACGATGTCGGGGGCGTCCGGCGAGCGCATAAGCTCTCGCGCTATGCCGGCGGTTAGGGTCGTAGTGTAGCCGATCATCCTTCCCGGGTGCGACTGCTCCCACATGCCCTCGATGAGGGCCGGATCAAACACCAGGGTGCACTTCCGCGGAGTAGACTGAAAGCGCCCATGAGTTGGTGCACCCATGTCTCCGCTGTCCGTCGCGCGGCTTAGCACGAATGCTCCGGCAGGCCCGAACGAGACTACCACGTGGGCGCAGCGGGAGAGGGCCTTCACCTCGGGGTTGTGCACGAGCTCCCAGGCGAGATCCTGGGCCGCCCGCTCCCATGACAGCTCTTGGCTCACCTGAACATGCGCGCGCCTGAGGTCGTGGATCGTCATCACGACGATCAGGCGGTCGGCGCGGTCGTGATTAAGCCGGTCCCACAAGGCTCCTGTAACCGGCTTTCCGGCCACCTTGAGCAGTACCCACGGGCGACTGCCGGTATTGTCGAGGGCTGCCGGCCACAGCTCCTTCTGTTCCCGGAAGCCGAGGCCGGCGTCGTCGAGGATGATCAGAGCAGCATCAGGGCTATCCTCGCGCACGTGTTGCCACTCTTCGACGGTCGCCTTGTCGGACGCGCGCCGGTCGAGTCCCAGGAACTCGTCTACGCGCCACGCCAACGGTTCCTTCGGCGACTTCGGGTCCCGCAAGTACTTCGCGAAAATGGCGTAGGAGTGGTGAAACCGCCTGTCTCCGGGATGGACCGGTCCCCTCGGCGCATCCATGGATTTGACCACGTAGTCGACAACGCCGGCGTCTCGGAGATTGTCTGCGACGACCGCGACGAGATCGGCCAACAGAATGGCGCCGCCACGCTGCCAACAGGCACGCGCGTGGTTGTCTATGTGGAGCACTTCTCCCCGAGTCCGGGCGATGTTCCAGTCGATCGTTCCGTCCCCGGCAACGACTACGACAGGTTGCTTGGCGTCGTCCTTCATGTGTTCTCTCCTTCCGCGCGCGGCGCCCTCGATCTGCCGTGCAGGAACGTCAACAGCCCGCTCGGATCGTCCTCATCGAGCTCACTATGGGCCTCTAGGTCCTATGCCCTGCCCCATCTCTTCGGAGATCTCCGGTTGACCTTTCGTTGCGATCCAGAACAGAGGCAGTCGACGTTTCCGCGCGTACTCTACGATTTCGGCGGTGCCTCCTTGCCCTCTCGGGGGCTGCCCGTCCCAGAGCGCGACTAGCACGTCACAGTGCTCGACGATGTAGCGGCCGGCGCGCTGGTAGGCCTCCTCGCGGCTGGCGGCCGGCGGCATTCCCGTGACCACGTCGGCTCGCGCCAAGAGCTCGTTGAACTCGCGCTTAGACGCGTCGGACTCAAAATCGCGCAAGTATTCCTCGCTCGGCAACGGAAGCGCTGCTTCTAATCGCGTTCCCTGGTCCCGCAACATCTCGCGAGTGACGAGCCGGTCAGCGCCCTCCGCCAGCGAAGAGACGGCCGTAAAGAGAACAGGCTTGAGTGGGGATGACGGTACCAACGCCCGCAGACGCTGAAAGGTTCGCCTCACCTGCGCCGCCAGCGCCTCCTCATCATCGAGGCGACGGTGGCCGGTAACCCCGACGCGGAGCCGGAAGGGGACGCTGCCCTGGCTCGTCCGGGCGCGTTCTTCATCCATGAGATGCTCCTCGCTCGACCAGCATGAGGGACCTCGACGGTCTACGTGCAGAGCGAGCTAATGCTTCCTCCACCCACCATCTCGCCATCCGTTTCCTCAGCCCGCATATTCTCTCACTTGACAGGTCCCCCATCAAGACTAGAATACTGGTGCAGCCCTCCGGTCGGGCAGAAAGCTAGCCCCAGCACGTTTTCCGTTGGCGCCAAAGAAAAGTCCCCATCCAAGGATCAGAAGGGACCAATGACTACCGGGAGTGCCACACCCTCAAGCACGGCCCAGCACCGATCAGCCCTGAAGGCCTTTGCCCGGGCGTTGCGTCGCGAGGAGCACAACCTCCAGCAGCGGCCCGACCTGCTCTGGCAGCAGATGTACAACCGACTGCAATGGGAGGGTGAGCCCCTGCCACATGTGCTGGCACCCGAGCTGGACAGGAGAAGCGCCCCTGGTGCCACTCCGTGGCTTCGCACTAGGACCCGCCTTCGGGAGTCGGAGGCACTCGTCCGGACCCTCACCGGCCACACGGGTGCGGTCCTCACCTGCGCGATCAGCTCCGACTGCTCCTTCGTCGTGTCAGCGAGCGCGGACAAGACGCTGAAGATCTGGGACGCGGCAACGGGCAAGGAACGTGTGACCCTCGCCGGCCACACCACTCTGGTCACCGCCTGCGCGGTCAGCCCCGACTGCTCCTTCATCGTTTCGGCAAGCGAGGACAAGACGCTGAAGATCTGGGACGCGACGACCGGCAAGGCGCGAGCGACCCTCAGCGGCCACACCGGTGAGGTCAACGCCTGCGCGATCAGCCCCGACTCCTCATTCGTCGTCTCGGCGAGCGAGGACGATACCCTGAAGGTCTGGGACCCGGCGACGGGCAAGGAGCGGGCGACCCTCACCGGGCACACGGGTACGGTCCGCACCTGCGCGATCAGCTCCGACGGCCGCTTCGTCGTCTCGGCAAGCGTAGACGGCACCTTGAAGGTCTGGGACAAGGCGACGGGCAAGGAGCGGGTGACCCTCACCGGCCACACCGGTGGGGTCTGGGCCTGCGCGATCAGCCCCGACTGCTCGTTCATCGTCTCGGCGAGCGACGACAAGACGCTGAAGATCTGGGACGTGGCGACGGGCAAGGAGAGGGCGACCCTAAGGGGCCACACACGTATGGTCCGCACCTGCGCGATCAGCCCGGACTGCTCCTTTATCGTCTCGGCAAGCGTGGACGGCACCCTGAAGGTCTGGGACGCGGCGACGGGCAAGGAACGGGTGACCCTCAGCGGCCACACCGGTACGGTCCTCGCCTGCGCGATCAGCTCCGACTGCTCCTTCATCGTGTCGGCAAGCAGCGACAAGGCACTGAAGATCTGGGACGCGGCGACAGGCAGGGAGCGGGTGACCCTCAGCGGCCACACCGGTACGGTCCTCGCCTGCGCGATCAGC
>JBEKXP010000165.1:0-4682 GCA_049511815.1 Dehalococcoidia bacterium | reverse complement strand
CCTTCGTGCCGTTCTCGGCGCAGACGCGGATGAGCGGCATCGACTGGAACGGCGAGCAGATACGCAAGGGCGCCGCCGACGCCGTTGAGGAGTGGATCCGCGATCGCGGCGGCATCATTCCACCGACCCTGAGCCTCATCACCGGCAACGTGGCCCGCTCTGGCGGCACACCGCTGGTCGTGGCCCGCGACAGGGACATCATCGGCGTCATCCACCTGAAGGACATCGTCAAGGGCGGCATCAGGGACCGCTTCGAGCAGTTGCGCAGGATGGGAATCCGTACGGTCATGATAACCGGCGACAACCCGCTTACAGCCGCCGCCATCGCCAAAGAAGCGGGCGTCGACGACTATCTGGCGCAGGCAACGCCCGAGAAGAAGATGGAGCTGATCCGGAACGAGCAGGGCCAGGGAAAGCTGGTCGCTATGACCGGCGACGGCACCAACGACGCGCCGGCCCTGGCCCAGGCCGACGTCGGCGTGGCGATGAACACGGGAACAATCGCCGCCAAAGAGGCCGGCAACATGGTCGACCTTGACTCCAACCCTACCAAGCTCATCGAGATCGTCGAGATCGGCAAGCAACTGCTGATGACGCGCGGCGCCCTGACCACCTTCAGCATCGCCAACGACGTGTCAAAGTACTTTGCCGTCATTCCCGCCCTCTTCGTCGGAACTTATCCGGAGCTGCGACACTTGAACATCATGCACCTGCATTCGCCGCACAGCGCCATTCTCTCGGCGGTCGTCTTCAACGCCCTAATTATCGTCACGCTCATACCGCTGGCGCTTCGAGGGGTGGCTTACCGGCCGCTGGGCGCGGCTGCGGTCTTGCAACGCAATCTGTTCGTGTACGGAGTCGGCGGGCTGCTTATTCCGTTTCTGGGGATTAAGGCAATCGACCTCATTCTCATGGCTTTGCACGTGATGAGATAGGACGAAACCATGTGGAGAAGCGCGCTTATCGCCGTCAAACTCGCGGTCATCACGCTGGTGGTCCTGGGCCTCCTCTACCCGCTCGCCATGACCGGGCTCGCGCAGATCGCCTTCCACGGTAAGGCGAACGGCAGCCTTATCCAGCAGGACGGGCAGGTCGTTGGCTCGAAGTACATCGGGCAGCAGTTCGCCGGGCCGCAATACTTCCATCCTCGCCCCTCGGCGGCCGGCGATGGCTACGACCCGCTCTCGTCTGGGGCCTCGAACCTCGGGCCGACGAATGTTACGCTAATCGATAGGATTCGCGCCGACGTGGCGAACGTCCTGGCGGAGGATCCGGGGCTTCAAATGGGCAAGATACCGGTCGACATGGTGACGGCCTCCGGCAGCGGCCTCGACCCCGACATAACGCCGGCCAACGCGGAGGCGCAGGCATCGCGCGTCGCTACGGCCCGCAACATGAACGTCGACGACGTGATGCGGCTCGTGCGGGAAAACACCGCCGGTCGCGATCTGGGCTTCCTCGGCGAAAAGCGCGTCAACGTGCTAGAATTGAACCTCGCGCTGGACAGACAAGCCAGCGCCGGTTCTCAATGACAAACGAGCAGCAGAAGCCCAGCGCCGTCAGGAGCGCCGGACGCGGCAAGCTCAAGGTCTTCCTTGGCGCCGTGCCAGGCGTCGGGAAGACGTTCCGGATGCTCGCCGAGGCGCACCGGCGCGTATCGCGCGGTGAGGACGTCGTCGTCGGCCTTATCGAACCGCACGGAAGGCCGGCGACGGCGGAACTGCTCGAAGGGCTGGAGCAGATCCCGCTCAAACCCATCGAGTACCGAGACCGCACGTTCTACGAGTTGGACACGGACGCCATCCTCAAACGACGGCCGCAGTGGGTCCTCATCGATGAGCTGGCGCACACGAACGTCCCCGGCGCCACCCACGAGAAGCGCTGGCAGAGCATCGAAGAGCTTCGCGACGCCGGGATCAACATCATCACCACGGTAAACGTCCAGCACCTGGAGAGCCTGAACGACGCCGTCGTCGAGATAACCGGCGTGCGGGTGCGGGAGACCGTGCCCGACTGGGTTGTCGACTCGGCGGACGAGATCGAGCTCGTGGACCTGACGCCCGACGCCGTCATCAACCGCCTCAAACGCGGCGACATCTACAGGGGCGAGAGCATTCCGCAGGCGCTCGGAGGCTTCTTCAAGAAAGGGAACATCGTCGCCCTGCGGGAGCTCGCCCTCCGCCAGACGACGATGGACGTCGACCAGCAGCTCCAGGCGCTCGTGCCGACGCCCGCCGGCCCCGGGCCAGTGAAGGCGGTCCGCGACCGAGTCGTGGTCTGCGTTTCGCCGAAAGACGTATCGTTCAGGCTTGTCCGTCGCGGCTACCGGTTGGCGCGCCGCATGGAGGGGGAGCTCGTCTGCCTCCACGTAAAGTCGTCCGACCGCGCGCCAAACGAGGCGCAGGAAGCGCTGCTGCGCGATGTCTTCGCGCTGGCCCGCAATCTCGGCGGCGAGGTCGTCGAGCTCGAGGGCGACTCCGTCGGCGAGCAACTCATCAAGTATGTCAATGCCAACAAGACGACGATGGTCGTCATGGGCCAGTCTGCGCCCAGCCGCTGGGAGGAGATCGTCCGCGGCTCGCTGGTGACGCGGCTCATGCGCGAGACGAAAGACATCGATATCGTCGTCGTCGCCGACACCGGTCCCGAATAGCCAAGCGCCCACCGCAGCGCTGCCCCTTTTCGTCGATTTCCTCAGGAAAAACGGCAGGAATATACTGTAGACCGTATGGAGACGAGGCTCTCTCGCTATCTCGCGCGTTGGCCCTGGCTGGCCTACGCCGTCGCGCTGCTCCTGACGGCACTGGTGACCGGCGCTATCGCGCTGGTCAGACAGGCCGCCAACGTCGGCAACATCTCTATGCTCTACCTGCTGGCAGTGCTGCTGACGGCCATTGCGTTCGGCAGCCTGCCGGCGACATTTGCCTCCTTCGTGTCATTCCTCGCCTTCGACTACTTCTTCATCCAACCCACGCACCGCCTCACCGTCTCGAACGCGGAGGAATGGGTGGCGCTCGGCGTCCTGCTGGTGACGGGGGTCATCACCGGCGAGCTTGCGGCGGCGCTGCGACGGAGAGCCCGCGAGGCGGAGCGCCGGCGAAGAGAGGCAGTCGTTCTCTACGACGTGGTGCGGCTCATGCAGACGCCGGACGTCCGCGAGGCGCTTGCTGCAGTCGCCGGGCGGCTGCGCGAAGAGCTTGGAGTCGCGGCCGTCGTCGTCGATTTCGGTCCGCAGGCGCCCCTAACGCTGCGCGCCGAGGCCGGCGAACCGGAGGCGCTGCGAATCGCCGAGTCGTCTGCCGCGTCGGCCGCCCAGATCCTCAGCGTCGTCCCCGCAACGGGACGCGCGGCATCCGGAAGATGGGTGCGTGTCGTGCCGCCGCGGTTGTTCGGATCGCTGAGGCGGCAGGAGCGATTGAAAAGAGTATCTCTCCAGTTGCAGGGGCGTCAGGTCGGCAACCTCATCCTGGTGAGCGAACCCGAGGCTGCGCCGCTAAGCAGCGCCGATGACCGCCTGCTGCTCGCCGTCAGCGACCAGCTTGGCCTCGCCGTCGAGCGGTCGCGCTTGCGAGAGGTGGCGACGGAGGCGGAGGTCTTGCAACGCACCGACGAGCTGAAGACGGCGCTTCTCAACGCGGTCTCGCACGACCTCAAGACGCCGCTCGCGTCGATCCTCGCCTCGGCCGGCAGCCTGTTGCAGGAGGACGTAATCTGGACGACGGAAGAGCGGCGCCAGTTCGCTCGCGCCATCGAAGAAGACGCCGGATACCTCAACCGGCTCGTCACAAACCTGCTCGACCTGTCGCGAATTGAGGCGGGCGCGCTCCGCCCCGACAGAGAATGGCACGACATCGGCGCCCTCATCGAGGACGTGCTGGGCCGGTTGCGACCGCTGACCGCTGGCCATCCCATCGCCGCGGTCATCCCGGAGGACGTGCCGCCGGTGCCGGTAGACTACCTCCAGATCGGCGACGTGCTGTTCAACCTCATCGAAAACGCCGCCAAGCACACACCTGCTGGGACCGAGATCCGCATCTTGGCCCGGCGGACTGGCGGCGCAGTGCAGGTCGAGGTTGTCGACCAGGGCCCGGGCGTGCCGGCGCCGGAGCTTGAGCGAGTATTCGACCCGTTCTTTCGGGCGCACCGGCGCGACTCGCGCCCCAAGGGCATGGGCCTCGGCCTGGCCGTCGCGAGAGGGCTCGTCGAAGCGAACGGCGGCCGCATCTGGGCGGAGAATGTCAACGGCGGCGGCGCCCGCTTCGCCTTCACGCTGCCGCTTGACGCCGCGCCAGCGGAGCGCCGCGAATGACGCAAGAAGGCGGTGCGCGAGCGCTCAAGACCAACCTCAGCCGCCACGGCTTCGACGTGCAGACGGCCGAGACCGGCGGCGACGCCATCGAAAGCTACGCGCTGCGCCCGCCCGACTTGATCCTGCTCGACCTCGGCCTGCCGGACATCGACGGCACGGAGGTCATCCGAGAGGTCAGAGCCCGCGCCGCCACGCCCATCGTCGTCCTCTCCGTGCGCGGCGCCGAGCGCGACAAGGTGTCGGCGCTGGACCTGGGCGCGGACGACTACCTGACTAAGCCCTTCGGCGTCGAAGAATTGCTGGCTCGCGTGAGGGTGGCGCTGCGACACGCCGCTCAGCCCGCGTCCGGCGCGACGGCGCTGTTCAAGAGCGG
>JBEKXP010000164.1:0-4546 GCA_049511815.1 Dehalococcoidia bacterium | reverse complement strand
AAGAACAGCCCTCCTCGCTTCTCCCTCGAGAACGGGGATTCTCGCAGCCAATGCTCCCATAGTGCCTCCTGACTCGTGATCGGCTCTCGCCGGCGCCTAAGTCCTTCGCCTCGATGTGGCCGATGGTGAACGGATCATGAGCGGTATCGCGGGACACCTTGTAGTCCGGGGCGAAACAGGACTCGAACCCGCGATGTGCTGCTTGCGAAGGCCTGCGACTGATTATCCGCCTCCCGAGGCCCTTCTTGAATCTGGCGACCTAATGCATCGTCGTGTCCGGTCAGGACGCTGACGGCCTGCCAGTGTCTTTCGGGGTCCGGACGAGTGGGGCGCCTAGAGCTGAGCCCTCTGGCTGAAGCGCCTGTCGAAGAGCATGCTCGCCATGGTGATTCTGAGCATTTGGACGGTGCCGCCCGCGACCCTCCAGGCAAGTGCATCTCGATGCATCCGCTCCAAAGGGAACTCCTTGCTGTAGCCGTACCCCCCGAGGACCTGCATAGCGGTGCTCGTGACCTCGGCTGCCATCTCATTGGCAAAACACTTGCCCATTGCGGCCTCGTAGATCGAGGGAAAGCCCTGGCCGGCGCCACTGGCAGCTCGATAGACCAACAGGCGCGCCGCGTCCAGTCTCATGGACATATCGACGATCATGGACTGCACGCTCTGGAACTCGCATATTGGCCTGCCAAAGGCCCTCCGCTCCATAGCGTAGGCTTTGGCCTCTTCGAGCGCTCCGCCAGCCACCCCCAGGCACATAGCTGCATTCCCGCAGCGTTCGAGATCGAACGTCGTCATCAAGCTCCTGAACTGTCCAGCGCCGATCACCGTACTGTCTCTTTGCAGCCTGACGTCGTCGAAGACTAGGTCGCACGAAGCCATGCCCCGAAGTCCCATGAACTGCTCCTGCTCTCCGAAACTGAAACCGGGCGTCCCCCTCTCAACGACGACGGCTCCGACGCCTCGCGAGCCCGCAACATTTCCAAATCTACAGTAGACCAGATAGTGGGTCGCCTCCCCACCCCCGGAAATGAAGATCTTGCGTCCGTTCAACAGATAACCGTCGCCGTCTTCTGCGACTCTTGTCGACAGGGAGGTGAGGTCCGATCCCGCTTCCGGTTCAGTCATCCCAACCGAGACACTCATGGTCCCCTTGCACACGCCGGGTATGATGCTGCTCTTTTGCTGGAGGGTGCCGAAGCGGTCTATCACCTTGATGGGGCCGATGTTCGACTCGAACACGGGCGTGGCTATCACCGGGCTGAACTTCGCGAGCTCCTCGATCGCCAGTATGGCGTTGATCCCCGCCTGACCTCCGCCGCCGAACTCCCGCGACAGGGTCATGCCAAGGAGGCCCATCTCAGCGTACTTCTCCGCCAGATGCTTGGGAACCGCGGCGGTCCTGTCGATCTCGGTGGCAAGCGACTTGAAGTCCTCCCGCTTGCCCAAATCACGTAGAGTGTCGACGAGGATACGTTGTTCTTCACTCAACTCGAAGTCCATTTCCCCCTCCTTTGTTCGATGATCCTCCTGGAACTGTGAGCTGATGATACCACCACAGGGTATTTCTTTTGGGATGGCCTTGACTTTCCCGCACGCTAATGCAATATCGTGTGCGTTCATCGTTAGCGCACATACGTCTAGGGGCTCCAGGGTGGAAGCCGAAGCCGAAACGTGCCATGATGAATCAGATCATGGCAGGAAGTATCGGATTCGACCGGGCTGCCGACACCTACGACATGACGCGGGCCCTCCCGCAAGAAGTGGCTCAGAAACTCACGGATGCCCTCCTCGCCGAGATCCGAGCCGCAGGCGCCGATCGCATCCTTGAAGTGGGCGTCGGCACGGGGCGGATTTCTCGCCCACTGGCTGAACGCGGCGTCAGGGTCCTGGGCGTCGACATCGCCCCCCGTATGCTTGCGCGGCTGAGGGAGCAGCTTGGGCCGCAGCACACGCCGCCAGACCTCATGCTAGGCGACGCAACCTGGCTGCCGCTCCTCTCAGCATCCTTCCGAACCGTACTGGTCATTCACGTGTTGCACCTCGTATCCCCCTGGCAGACGGCGCTGGCGGAATTGCGCCGGGTGCTCGGGGCGGGTGGCGTTCTAATCGGCGACAACACGAGATCCCATACGTCGGGGGAGTGGAGCGTGGGCTCGGCCAAGTGGAGGGAACTACTGGCGGCCCGGAACTTGGCTCCACGCGTCAGACCCAGTGCCGACGAGATCCACAGTGCGCTGCGTGCCCTTGGAGGGTCATGCCGGATCGTAACCTTCGCCGAGGGAGAAGTTCGTCGGACGCCGGAACAGAATCTGGAACGAATTCGCAGCCGCAGCCACTCGTGGACGTGGGAGATCCCCGATGATCTGTTCGCGGAGTGCCTCGCGGAGTTCGAACAGTGGTATAGGCACCACTACGGCAACATGGACAAGGAACTGGTGCGACACCTCTCCTACTCTCTCGAAGTTTGGCGCTTCGATTAACTCTCGTACCGGCGCACAATAGGCGAATATGGCCGAGATTCTACGCTTGCGAAGGAGATCGACCATGACAGCAACGATGATTTCCATTACCGAGGAGGCAGCAGGCTGGGAACGCGCCCTGTACGCATTTCTTGCAGAAAAGGAGCGTCGTAGCGGCTCCAGACGAACAGTTGATGGCCACTCCCGAACCTGGCCGGAGTTCGAGCAGCTGTTTGTGATGCGGCGGGAGATGTGCAGACGGTCTGTCTGTGTAGGTATGGTACGCCCAGCAGTTGTCATTTATAACTCGTGAACTTATGTTTGGAGGAGCCCGCGTTGCCGATGGTTGAAGCGGACTTCCTGCCACCGTTCCGGTCGCTTTAGCGACCTCTATCTCGTCACCGTTTCTTCGCCTGACCCATCCCGCCATACACCGACTCCTAGCCCAACCCACACGCCGACGCCTTTGCCACCGGCTACTCCCACTGCTACCCCCACCCCTGTCCCGCAACCCTGTACCGGCGTCTGCCTGACTGGCCTCTGGGACGTGGACTATTTCGTCGACACGACCAACTACGCTTGCAGCATGGCCATAACCCAGTCTGGCGTTCCCAAGGGTATGGCGCCTTGGACGGCTCTCTTCCCTCCGACGTTGATTGGCAGCTTGAGAGCCTACGACTATGCGAGGAAGCGCTGGCTGTGGTAGGATTCGCGATGAGGGGAAAGCCTAATATACACGAAACAATCCGGTACTTAATGATGGGCGAGAAGGTAGGCCGGCGATGGCTCACTAGTGAATATCGCGCCGGTGTCGGGCCGCCTCGAAGGGCGAGATGCCGCCGGCCGCTCTTGCGACGCGTCTAGCGTTCCGAATCCATTTAGGAGAGGGAGGGCCTAAAGTGAAGAAGCTTCTGACTCTAGCCGCTATCCTTTTGACATCTGTTGTAGCGACCCTGGCGGGACCGCCTGCGCACACGGGCGCGGCGCCGCAGTACACCTACGTGGTGAACTCAAATGGTGACGACGGAGACCAGAACGTCGGCGATCACATTTGTGCGGATGCCTCAGGGTACTGCACTCTGCGCGCCGCTATTCAAGAGGCGAACGCGACAATCGGACTCGATGAAATCGACTTCGATATCATCCATGATGCGCCGACAACCTGTATCTACGACTTGTTCAACCCCCCTGTGACGCCGCCAATTACGGCGATCTGCCCTACCTACACACTACCCACGATAAGCGCTCCCGTGATTATCGACGGCACAAAATACGGCGATGCCCCCGGCGGCTACAGCCCCGGGACGGTTGAGCTTGATGGCGCGAATGGCGGCGGCATCGGGGCGGGTGCGGGCGTAGACGCATTGCTAATCACAGCTGGCGGTTCGACCGTAAAGGGTCTCTGGATCCTTGGTTGGGGCCGCTACGGCATCGATCTGAGGACGTTTGGCGGCAACACCATTCAAGCAAACTGGATTGGCGACGTTGACGACGCCAGTGCCGACCTCGGTAACGACCCATGGGTGCCGAACACGAACGATGGGGTGTACATCGACAACGTCCCGAACAACCTCATCGGCGGGACGGAAGACAAGGACAGGAACGTAATCTCTGGCAATGGCGGCGTGGGCAGCCCGTCAAGCCCAGGATACGGCGTAACCATATCCGGGTCCAGCGCCACCGGGAATATCGTAGAGGGCAACTACGTCGGCACCGACGTGACAGGCGCCAAAGACGAAGGGAACAACAAGTCGGGCGTATACATCAACGGTGCGCCCAACAACACCGTCGGCGGGACGACGAGCACGACGCCGGGCGGTCCCTGCACGGGGTCGTGTAACGTTATCTCCGGCAACACCAGCAACGGAGTGGAGATAACCGGCGCCGCCGCCACAGGGAACGTCGTATACGGCAACTTCATTGGCACGACGGCGAATGGGTTGGTGGCCCGCGGTAACTCCAGTAACGGCGTCTACATAAATGGCGCCTCCAACAATACTATCGGCGGCACCAGCGCTTCGGCCCGAAACGTGATTTCGAAAAACTATTCATCTGGCGTCAGCATCAATGGTTCTTCTTCAGCGGGC
>JBEKXP010000163.1:0-5337 GCA_049511815.1 Dehalococcoidia bacterium | reverse complement strand
GCGATCACCGCCTCGTTCGTGCTGTTCATCTTCGTCCTCAAGGACCTGACGACCGCGCTCGCCGGCGGCGGCTTCACTCCCGTGCACTCCGGCCACCAGTGGGTCAAGCTCGACGGCTTCGATCTGCGCATCGGCTTCCAGGTCGACCAGCTCGCGGCCGTGATGCTGGCGGTCGTCAGCTTCATCAGCCTCATGGTGCAGGTGTACTCGCTCGGCTACATGAAGGGCGACAAGCGCTACGGCTGGTATTTCGCGGTGCAGTCGCTCTTCGCCGCGGCCATGCTGACGCTGGTCCTCGCCGACAACTTCCTGCTTCTCTACTTCGCCTGGGAGGGCGTCGGCCTTTGCTCGTTCCTGCTCATCGGCCATTACCACGAGCGACGGTCGGCGGCGGAGGCGGCGAAGAAGGCGTTCGTTACGACGCGCCTGGGTGACGTCGGCCTCCTGATCGGCATCATCCTGCTCTATCGTTCCGTCGGCACGTTCGACATGCAGACCATCTTCAACGCCGCCCGCGCCGGCCAGATCGACCACGCCTACCTGACGGCGGCCGTCCTGCTCATCCTGATGGGCGCCATGGGGAAGTCGGCCCAGTTCCCGTTCCACGTCTGGCTGCCCGACGCCATGGAGGGCCCGACGCCGGTCAGCGCCCTCATCCACGCCGCGACGATGGTCGTTGCCGGCGTCTATCTCGTCGCCCGCACGATGCCGCTCTTCCAGGAGGTGCCGAACACGCTCATCGCCGTCACAGCCGTCGGACTTATCACGACGTTCATGTCCGCGACGATGGGCCTGGTGATGACAGACATCAAGCGCGTCGTCGCCTACTCGACGCTGAACAGCCTCGGGCTCATGTTCATCGCGCTGGGCGCCGGCTCCGTGACGGTGGCATTGCTCTATGTCTTCACGCACGCCTTCTTCAAGGCGCTGCTCTTCCTCTCCTCGGGATCGGTCTACCACGCGACCGACGAGCTGGAGGTGACGCGAATGGGCGGCCTGGCGAAGAAGATGCCGCTCACCGCCACGGTCTTCGCGCTCGGCGCCCTGTCGATGGCCGGTCTCTTCCCGCTGGCCGGCTTCTGGAACAAAGATGAGCTGCTCCTGACGACCTTTGATAACCACAACTTCGCCATCTACCTGCTGGTGCTGGCCAGCGTGCTCATCACCGCGCTTTACATGACGCGACTGGTATTGCTCGTCTTCACCGGCAAGCCGCGCGACGAGCACGTCTACGAGCACGCGCACGAGCCCAACCTGGCGATGCGTCTGCCGCTGGTCCTGCTTGGCGTGCTGACGGTCTTCGCCGGCTTCGTCGTCTTCAACGGTGTCGGGCGGCTGATGGGCTTTCCGGGCGGCTTCGGCGAGTTCCTGTTCACGACCGCGCCGGAGGCGTTCCGGATCAACGCCGGCGTCACCGCCTCGTCGATCATCCTGGTGCTGCTCGGAATCGGCGGCGGCTACTTCTTCTGGAGCGGCACGGCCGAGCGCGCGAAGGCCGCAGGCCAGGCGGCGCCGCAGCTCTACACGCTCTTCCGCAACAAGTATTACGTGGACGACGCCTACCAGTGGGTCATCAACCGGGTCGTCCTCGTCGTCGCGGGCGTCGTCTCCTGGTACGACCGCGCCGTCGTCAACGACACCGGCGTCAACGGCCCGGCCGACGTCACGCGCTTCAGCGGCTTCCTGCTGAAGTTCCATGAGACCGGCCGCATGCCGAACTACGCCCTGCTCATGACCGTCGGCGTCGTCGTCCTGGCAATAGTTGCGCTGATGGTGGGGACGTAGCATGCCGCACAACTACCTGTTGCTGCCGTTCATCGCCCTGCCGCTGGCGACGTCGCTCGTCCTGCTGGCGGTGCCGTCGCGCTACAAGAACGTCGTACGCTACATCTCAGGGGCGTCGGCCCTTGCCCTGCTGGGGCTGGCGCTCTACGTCTTCTTCGCCTATCAGACCCGCGACAGCGCCGCCGTCATCCAGTTCGAGGGCCGCTGGCCGTGGCTGGAGAACGTCGGCTTCCTGGGCGCTAACGGCATCACGCTGCACCTGGGCGTCGACGGCGTCTCCGCGCCGATGGTCCTCCTGAACGGCATCGTCGCCTTCACCGGCGTGCTGATCTCCTGGAAGATCGACTATCGAAACAAGGACTTCTTCGTCCTCTTCTTTGCGCTCGTGGCGGGCGTCTTCGGCACGTTCATCTCGCTCGACCTGTTCTTCTTCTTCTTCTTCTACGAGCTGGCCGTCCTGCCGATGTTCCTGCTCATCGCCGTCTGGGGCTCCAGCAGCCGCTTCCCGACCTTCGTCCGCACGAAAGAGTACGGCGCGATGAAGCTGACGCTCTACCTGGTCGCGGCCAGCGTGCTCATCTTCATCGGCATCTTCGCCATCTTCGTCAAGGCGAACATCGGCACCTTCGACCTGCCGGCGCTCTACAACGTCCACTTCTCCGAGGGCTTCCAGAAGGCGGTCTTCCCCGTCTTCGTCCTCGGCTGCGGCGTCCTGGCGGGCCTGTGGCCGTTCCACACCTGGTCGCCGGACGGCCATGTCGCCGCCCCGACCGCCGTCAGCATGCTCCACGCCGGCGTCCTGATGAAGCTGGGCGCCTTCGGGATCATCCGACTCGGGATCCAGCTCCTGCCGGAGGGCGCGCAGTTTTGGATGCCGGCCGTGATGGTCCTGGCGACAACGAACGTCATCTACGGCTCCATCTCGGCGATGGCGCAGCGCGACTTCAAGTACATGGTGGGCTACTCCAGCGTCAGCCACATGGGCTACGTCCTCATGGGCCTGGCGACGCTCAACCCCATCGGCGTGAACGGCGCCGTGCTCCAGATGTTCTCCCACGGCGTCATGACGGCCCTCATGTTCGCCATGGTCGGCGCCGTCTACGACCAGGCGCACGTCCGCGACATGTCCCTCTTCGGCGGCCTGGCGAACAAGATGCCGCGCTTCACGGCCTTCTTCGCCATCGCCGGCCTGGCGTCGCTGGGCTTGCCCGGGCTGTCCGGCTTCGTCGCCGAGTTCCACATATTCGTCGGGACATTCCATACCTATCCGGTATTCGGCGCGCTGGCGGTCTTCGGCGCGGCGGTAACGGCGGCCTACATCCTGCGCATGCTGGCGATGGCCTTCTTTGGGCCGTTCAACGAGCGCTGGGACAAGCTCGTGGAGATGAGTCGCTTTGAGCAGGCGGCGGGCGCCGTGCTGATCTTCTTCCTGCTGTTCATGGGGACGTGGCCGGCGCCTTTCATCGACCGCATCTCCCATACCGTGCTTTCGATGACGGCGGTGCGATGAACCTGGACTACTCGCTGCTGATCCCGGAGTACCTGCTGGCGGCGCTGGCGGCGGTCGTCGTCGCCCTCGGTCTGTACGACCCGCGACGCGCCCGCACCTACCTGCCGTACGTCTCGGCGGCGGGCCTCGGCGCAATCCTCGTCGTCTCGCTCTTTTATGTTAACAAGGGGCCGCTGAGTTTCGCCGGCCTCGTCCAGGTCGACAACTACACGACATTCTTCCGCGTCCTCTTCATCGCCATCACCGCCGTCGTCTGCCTGGCGTCGGCGCACTTCGTGCGCGCCAACCTGCGACACGCCGGCGAGTACTACGGCCTGCTCATCCTCTCGACCATCGGCGCGATCTACATGGCCGCCGCCCGCGACCTGATCGCCGCTTACGTCTCGATGGAGCTGCTTAGTTTCAGCCTCTACGTGCTGGTCTCCTTCGCCAAACTGGACGCGAAGTCGAACGAAGGCGGCATGAAGTATATGCTCCTCGGCGCCTTCTCGTCGGCGCTGTTCCTGTACGGCCTCAGCCTTATCTACGGCGTCGCCGGCTCCACCTCCTACGCCGACATCAACGCAGCGTTCAGCAGTGGCGTTAGCAGCTTCGGCCCCGCGATGCTCGTGGGGCTGGTGCTGGTCATCGCCGGCATCGGTTTCAAAGTGTCGGCGGTGCCCTTCCACATGTGGGCGCCGGATGCCTACGAAGGCGCGCCGCTGCCGATAACCGCCTATCTGTCGGCGGCGTCGAAGGCGGCTGGCGTGGCGCTCCTGCTGCGGCTGTTCACCGAGGCGTTCCTGCCGGTGCTCGGCGATTGGCAGTGGATGATCGCGGCGCTGGCGGCGGCGAGCATGACGCTGGGCAACCTGGTCGCCATCCAGCAGCACAACATCAAGCGGCTTCTCGCCTACTCCAGCATCGGGCAGGCCGGCTTCATGCTCATGGGCATCGCCGCCCTCTCTCAGACAACGGCTAGCACGCTGGTGTTGCACATGACGGGCTACATAATCACCAACCTGGCGGCCTTCGTGGCGGTCATCGCCTTCTACAACGCGACCGGCAAGGACGAGATTGACGACTTCCGCGGCCTGGCGGAGCGGGCGCCCTTCCTGGCGCTCTCCCTGACCCTGCTGTTCCAGGCCGTCGCCAAGGAAGGCTTCCTCTGGCTGGCGGCGCTGGCCGTCGTGAACAGCCTGATATCGCTTTACTACTACCTGCTGGTCATCCGGCAGATGTACGTCGGCGAGGCAGAGGACAAGCTGCGGTTGCGCGTCCCGATGGGCGTCAACGCCGTCATCCTGGCGCTGGTCATCGGCGTGTTCGTCGTCGGCCTGTACCCGCAGCCGCTGTTCAAGGCGACGGACGGCGCCGTGCACGCCGTCTTCCCGCAGACATCGACGCAGCCTGTCCGGGGCCCGCAGCCCGCGTCACCCGTTAGCGCTCCCTCCGGCATGCGTATCGAATATCGATAGCTTGGGCGGCGCTCGAGGCAAAACGAAGGCCGGCAACGCGAAGTCGCCGGCCTTTTTCGTCGTTATGAGTAGTCGAAAACGTTAGAGGATCGGCAGGTAGCGCTCCAGCTCGTAGTTCGTGACCTGCATCCGGTAAGCGTCCCACTCCATCTTCTTGTTGGCGATAAGCGAGTCGAAAACGTGGTCGCCGAGACAACGGCGCACCAGCTCGCTTCCTTCCGTCACCTCAATCGCCTCCTCCAGGCTCCCCGGCAGCACGCCGATACCCCGCGCCTTGCGCTCCGCCTCCGTCAGGTGGAAAACGTTTTCCTCCACCGGCTCTCCCAGCGGGTACTCCTTCTCGATTCCCTCCAGGCCGGCGGCCAGCATGACCGAGAAGCACAGGTAAGGGTTGCAGGCCGGGTCCGGCGAGCGGTACTCGATGCGAGTGGCCATCTCCTTGCCCGGCTTATATTCCGGCACGCGCACCATGTCCGAGCGGTTGCGCCGCGCCCACGTGATGTAGCAGGGAGCCTCGTAGCCGGGCACCAGGCGCTTGTAGGAGTTGACCCACTGGTTCGTGATCAGCGTGATCTCGCGCGCGTG
>JBEKXP010000162.1:0-4607 GCA_049511815.1 Dehalococcoidia bacterium | reverse complement strand
AACCCGGACACGAACCGCATCTACGTGGCGAACTCTAACGACAACACCGTCTCCGTCATCGACGGCGCCAGCAACACGGTCATCGCCACCGTAGCGGTTGGCACTAGCCCCTACGGCGTGGCTGTCAACCCCAACACGAACCGCATCTACGTGACGAACAACTGGGATGACACCGTATCGGTAATTGGGGACGCTTCCAACGCCACGCCCACCGATACACCTACACCAACCCGGACTTTCACGCCGACGCCGACGAACACTGCCACGCCAACGCGGACAGCCACTCCCACGCCGACGCGGACGAACACGCCAACGTCACCGACGCCCACACCTTCGCCAACTTCAACCGCAACCCCGGGATGCGCCTACGATGTGGACGGGGACGGCGATGTTGACATTCGGGACGTGCAGCTCGTCTTCGCGCACTGGCCGTCGCCGCCGCTTGCCTACAGCGCGACCTATGACATTGACAAGGACGGCGACATCGACATTCGGGACGTGCAATTGACCTTCGCTCACTGGCCGTCGCCGCCGCGGACGTACTGTCAGTAGCAGGGTAGTGAAGCGATACGCGGGCAGGATGATTCATCGCGGGCAAGATGATTCATCGCGGGCAAGATGCCCGCTCTACGCGAGGGCTGCGTTGCGGCGGCGCTCACGCACCCGTAGGAGGGGCGCAGCTGCGTCGTTGACAACGAGTTGCGCGGCCGGTATACTGAGTCGCACATAAGATAAAGGCCGTGATGGGGAGTAGTAAGGCCAGCTTCCTGTCTCAGAGAGCCGGCAGAATGGTGAGAGCCGGCGACACGAAGAGCCCGAACTCGCCCCGGAGCCGCCGGACCCAGCCCAAACGGGGTACCCAGACGGGTGCACCCGGGCGGGAAGCGACCGTTAGAGCGCTGAAACCGGTTCGCCTGAGGCGAACAAGAAGGGTGGTACGGTCCCGTCCCATGGGATCCCTTTGGGGCGGGTCTTTTCTTAGAGTCGCGAAAAGTCGAGAATAGACACATGGCTCACTCTGCAACATATCCTCTTCAAGGAGCGTCAGCGGTCTCGGTGACGGCGCCGGCCGGCGTCTGTGCACGAGACCGCGCCGTAGCTTTGCTCCCCTTACGCGCTCTCCCGCTGGGCGAAGGCTCGCTTGCCCGCGGGACGCTGATTCTCGGCGAGCCGGCGCTGCTCGCGCTATCCTAGCAGCGCTCGAATCCGCCACCGACCGGCGGGAAACCCAGAGAATCTCCCAACTCGTTTCGAACAGCGTCACTTTAGACGCATTACGCTAAAGGGGTTTCGACTATGCAGATGACAGGCGCTCAGATAATCATGGAATGCCTCGTGCGCGAAGGCGTTGAGATGGTCTTCGGCATACCGGGCGGCTCCACCCTGCCGTTCTACGACACGTTTCAGAACTATCCGCAGGTCCAGCACATACTCGTCAAGCACGAGCAGTCGGCCGCGCACGCCGCCGACGCCTACGCGCGCGTCACGGGCAGAGTCGGGGTGTGCTGCGCGACGTCAGGGCCCGGCGCGACGAATTTGGTCACCGGCATCGCCAACGCCTGGATGGACTCGGTGCCGGTCGTCGCTATCACCGGGCAGGTCGTCACGTGGCTCATCGGGCGCGACGGCTTCCAGGAGGCGGACATCACGGGCATCAGCCTGCCGATAACGAAGGCGAACTGGCTCGTCCTGCGCGCCGAGGATATGGCGGAGACGATGCGCGAAGCCTTCCACATCGCGCGCAGCGGCCGGCCCGGGCCCGTGCTCATCGACGTGCCGCGCGACGTGTTCATCCAGGAGGCCGAGTTCGAGTACCCGGAGGAGGTCGATCTGCCGGGCTTCCGGCCGGTCCTCGAGGGGCATCCGGCACAGATTAAGAAGGCGGCCCAGCTCATCGCTGAGGCGGAGCGACCGCTGATCCTGGCCGGCCACGGCGTCCGCATCTCCGGCGCGTACGACGAGCTGCTGGAGCTGGCGGAGAAGGCGCAGATCCCCGTGGTGACGACGCTGCTGGGAATTAGCAGCTTCCCGGGCTCGAACCCGCTCTGCATGGGAATGCCCGGGATGCACGGGATGTATTGGAATAACATCGCGATCAACGAGGCGGACGTGCTCATCGCGCTGGGCATGCGCTTCGACGACCGCGTGACGGGCGTGCTGAAGGATTTTGCGCCGCAAGCCCGCGTCATTCACGTCGACATCGACCCGGCGGAGATCGGCAAGAACGTGCACCCCGCGGTGCCGATAGTCGGCGACGTGAAGCGCGTCCTGGCGGCGCTCAACCCGCGCGTCAAGGCCAAGCGCCACGACGTCTGGCTGGCCCGCCTGCGCCAGTTGCGCGAGGAGCATCCTTCGATCGACATCCCGGAGAGCGACGAGCTCCAGCCGCAGTACGTCATCAAGAAGATCTACGAGCTATCCGGCGGCAAGGGCTACACGGTCACCGACGTCGGGCAGCACCAGATGTGGTCCGCCCAGTACTACTGGGGCGACACGCCGAACGGCTTCATAACCGCAGGCGGCCTGGGGCCGATGGGCTTCGCGGTGCCGGCGGCGATGGGCGTCCAGTTCGCGCATCCGAAGGAGTTGGTCTGGGCGATCTGCGGCGACGGCGGCTTCCAGATGACGATGCAGGAGCTCGCGGTCGTCGTGGAGCACGAGCTGCCGGTCAAGTTCGCGATCATGAACAATCGCTACCTGGGGATGGTGCGACAGTGGCAGACGATGTTCTACGGGAACCGTCGCTTCGCCACGCGCGAGTTCAGCCCCGACTACGTGAAGCTGGCGGAGGCGTTCGGCATGGCCGGCCTCCGCGTCACCGACAAGAACCAGGTCGAGGGGACGATCCTGCGCGCGCTGGCGCATCCGGGGCCCGTGCTCATCGACTTCCAGGTCGATCCCGAGGAGTGCGTCTACCCGATGGTGCCGCCGGGAGCGGCACTGTCGCAGACGCTGGAGCGTCCGAAAGCCGCGCCGGCGAAGAACGCCGAGCGCAAGGAGGTGACGGCAAAACGATGAAAGACCAGAGACACACGATAGTCGCCCTGGTGCAGAACAAGCCCGGCGTCCTCAACCGCATCGTCAGCAAGTGGCGGCAGCGGGGCTTCAACATCGAGAGCCTGACTGTCGGGCACAGCGAAGTCCCCGGCCTGTCGCGCATGACCTTCGTGCTCGGGGGCGCCGCGAGCGAGGTCGAGCAGGTGACGAAGCAGCTCTTCAAGGTCGTCGACATCGTCAAGATCAGCGACCTGGCGGAGGACGAGATCGTGACGCGCGAGCTGGCGCTGCTGAAGGTGAACGCCACCGATCAGAACCGCGGCGCGATCATCGAGATCGTCGACATCTTCCACGGCGAGATCATCGACGCGTCGCCGGACACGGTGGTCATAGAGATCACCGGCACGGAGGACAAGGTCGACGCCGCCTTCGAGATGCTCAGACCGCACGGCATCCGCGAGCTGGCGCGCACGGGACGGGTCGCCGTAACGCGGGGTCGCGCCACCGTCACCGTGGAGGAGGAAGGCGCCGGACTGCGTCGCTACCGGCCGGCCGGGCAGGGGAAGCCGCGCGTCGGCAGCCTGATGTGAGATGGGAGGCGGATTGGTCTTCGCGGGAGGACTAAAGTCCTCCCCTACATCGTTTGCGTTGAACGTAATTTGGAGAGACAACTGAAGAAAGGAACCTTCAATGGCCACAATCTACTACGACAAGGACGCGGACCTCGGCCTTTTGCAGGGCAAGACGATCGGCATCATCGGCTACGGCAGCCAGGGACACGCTCACGCTCAGAACCTGCGGGATAGCGGCTGTCAGGTGCTCGTGGCCGAGCTGCCGGGCAGCGAGATGTGGAAGCAGGCGGAAGCGGCGGGCATGACGGTCGAGACCGCCGCTGAGGTCGCTGCGGCCGCGGATGTCATCATGATGCTCGTTCCGGACCAGCACCAGGCGCGGGTGTACCGCGAGGCCATCGAGCCGAGCATGAAGGCGGGCAAGACGCTGATGTTCGCGCACGGGTTCAACATCCACTTCGGCCAGATCGTCGCACCGCCGGGCGTCGACGTGTCGATGATCGCGCCGAAGGGGCCGGGCCACCTGGTGCGCCGGCTCTACACCGAGGGAAGCGCCACGCCCGCGCTGGTCGCCGTCGAGCAGAACGCGAGCGGCAAGGCGAAGGAGGTCGCGCTCGCGTACGGCAAGGGCATCGGCTGCACGCGCGCCGGCGTCCTGGAGACGACGTTCGAGGAGGAGACGGAGACGGACCTCTTCGGCGAGCAGTGCGTCCTCTGCGGCGGCGTGACGGAGCTGGTCAAGGCCGGCTTCGATACGCTGGTCGAGGCGGGCTACCAGCCGGAGATCGCTTACTTCGAGTGCATGCACGAGCTCAAGCTCATCGTCGACCTCATGTACGAGGGCGGCATGGGCTACATGCGCTACTCGATCAGCGACACGGCGGAGTACGGCGACTACACGCGCGGGCCCCGCGTCATCGACGACTGCGTCCGCGAGACGATGGGAGACATACTAACGGAGATACAGGACGGCAGCTTTGCCCGCGAATGGCTGCTGGAGAACCAGGTCGGCCGGCCGCACTATCGGGCGCTGAAGCG
>JBEKXP010000161.1:0-4686 GCA_049511815.1 Dehalococcoidia bacterium | reverse complement strand
TTTAGCTTCAACACCTACGCGCCTCGCTACTGCCACCACCTCCATTTTTCCTTGTGCTAGCTCCGGAATGTGTTCCTCCAAGACCCGGTATACTGCGCTCGACGGATCGGGCGGCCCTTCGGAGGCAAGCAGCCGCAGCGCGCACGCGACGCATATCGCATTGACGTCACCGCCCTTTGCCGTATCACGGAAACGATGACCACCAAGAATGGCCAAAGTGCCAGCCCGCTCTTGTTGCGTAGCCACCTGTTCGGCGAGCTCTATGTTATCTGGCCCCCTCCCACAGATGTACAGATGTTCGATCCCCCTGTCCCGAGATATGCGAACTCTGCGAGCGTAGGCTTCCGTGCCCCACGCCTTTGTCTCCGCACGCGCTACCAGAATCACGCCTACCCTTATCCTGGAGCGCGCAAAACTGAGGTTCACGTCGTGCCCGCGCTCCCTCATCGCGAGTTGACCCAAGAAATCAGCGAAGCCCCGGATCTCCGTTTCGATCGCAGTGTCAGGAAGGGCAGGAAATACCCGGTTGCCAACGAATGTCAACTGACGCAAGAAAACGTGTGAGAAGTACCCGCCCGTTTCGAGGGTCTCCATCAGGCTAAGATCGCGTCGCAGCCGTGGCTGGGTCTCCACTTCAGGCTTGACGTAGTTATCGATCAGGTGCGATACCGCACCTGCTGTTGCCGCCTTCCAGAGGATCCCCTTTGCGACTACCAGATCGACTGCGCGCATTAGGGTCCTATCTAAGTATATGCGAGCTCTGGGAAGCAGGCCCTTAGATACGAAAGCCACGGTCGCAACCGCGAGATTGCGGTCCCTGTCCGCGGAGTACCCCATGGTGACTACTATTTCCCCCTCACGCAGCAACGCCTCCACAGCCTGAGCGTCTTTGGCCCACTCTATACGCATATTGTTGGGCATCGCACCCGGTGCCTCGTCGTCCAGTGACTTGCCTGCACGATTCAGCGCGGCCTGGATGTTCGTGGCCACGTTTCCGTATTCGCCGATGCGAAGGCGGGCGAGGATGTTTCGATACCCCCAGGCCAGCCAGGCGTCTGCCTTCTCCGGGTTGTTCAAGAGCCACAGTACGAAGGCTCCGCCCGCGCCACCGCCGACGAAAAAGGTTAAGATCGCAGACGAAAGCAGTTCAATCATGTGACCCAACCTTCCGCTTATCAAGTGCTACTTGGTAACACTCAATCGCGCTGCAACAGGCTCGGATCTCGTTGTTCTCCATGTATAAGCACTGGAGGTTGTCCAAGGTGAGCACTTTGCCGCATACGCCGCAGCGCAACGATTCTTGGAGGATGGGTTGCAGCAGTGCAAGCTGATCCAGAACTGAGGAGAGGTCGCGTTGGTGGATTGCCGGTACGCCTTCCCTTGGCCGCCGCCTCTTCCGCATGAGTTTCTCTCCTAGCGTTAGCGGGACTAGACCCGTGGGTGACACCGTCTTCGGGGCCAGCTTCTCATGGATCGCTGCCGAATTATAGTGCAGCGCCGTTGACTTTTCAAGCTCGTGCGGGCCGTCGACGCTACTGAGAGGAAAACGACGAAAGCGCTAGCCGGATCTTCTCTTCGAGAGAGAGCGAGCCGTCGGAGGGCAGGCGTGAGGCAGCGGCGGACGCTTCGGCCTGGGTGTAGCCCAGCGATACGAGCGCGGCGATGACCTCGTCGTCGGCGCTGAGGAGCGAGGCGGCGGGAACGCCCATCGTCAAGTGCTCCGGCAGGCGCCCCTTGAGGTCGATGATGATGCGGCTGGCGGTCTTGGCGCCGATGCCCGGCGCGGAGCGGATGCGCTCGACGTCGCTATTGGCGATGGCTTCCCAGATGGAGTCGCCGGGAAGGCCGGTCAGCAACGCGAGGGCGCCCTTGGGGCCGACGCCGGAGACGCCGATCAGGAGATGAAAGAGTCGCAGCTCGTCGGTAGTGGCGAAGCCGTAGAGGGCGACGTCGCTTTCGCGCGCCTGAAGGTGGGTGTAGAGCGACACTTCGCGGCCGGGGACGCCCAAGGCGTCGCGGGTGTGACCGGGGACCTGGACGAGCAAACCGAGGCCGGTGCCGTCGATGCGGATAGTGATGCCCTCGGCCCCGACGTCCTCGACGACGCCCCAGATGCGGGCAACGGCGCTCATTGGCTGGCGCTCCTCTCGATGAGGGACTGCGCGCGGGTGCGGTTCACGTGGCAGATGGCAACAGCGAGGGCGTCGGCAGCGTCGAACGGCTGGGGCAGGTCGCGGAGGCCGAGCTGCAGGCGCACCATCTCCTGCACCTGTCCCTTCGGGCCGCGTCCGTAGCCTGTGACGGAGCGCTTCACTTCCGCCGGCGAGTACTGCTCGACGGGGAGACCGGCCAAACCGGCGGCAAGGACGGCAAGCGCCCGCGCTTCGCCGATGGCCAGCGCCGAATGGGCGTTCACGGCGACGAATGGCTGCTCGACGGCGACCTCCGTCGGCGCATGACGGACGATTAGCTCCTGCAGGGCGACGAAAAGCGCGGCGAGTCGGTCCGGCAGGGGGAGTCGCGGATTGACGGCGAAACAGCCGTAGTCCACGGCCTCCAGCGCGTCGCCGCGGCGGGCGACCACACCGAAGCCCATCATCCTCAACCCCGGGTCGATGCCGAGAATGAGGCTGCTTTCAGGCGGGTCGTCGGCGCTGTGGGGCATCCTAGCCTTCGTACGCTTCGAGGACTTCGTCCGGGAACTCTGCGTTGGAGTGCACGCGCTGCACGTCGTCGAGCTCTTCCAGCTTGTCGAGGAGCTTGAGCGCCTGCAGCGCCTCCTTGTCGCCGAGGTTGACGGTGGTCTTGGGCACCTTGCTCAGCTCTGCGGATTCGACGGCGATGCCCTGCTCCTGCAACGCCAGCCGGACCTTCTCGAGGTCCTCGGCGCGGGTTACGACTTCGAGGCGGTTGTCCTGGATGTCGACGTCCTCGGCGCCGGCGTCGATGGCGGTCAGGGCGAGGTCTTCGCCGCCGCCGTCTTCCGCGTTGATGGCGATGACGCCCTTGCTCTCGAACAGCCAGGCGACGGAGCCCGCCTCGCTCAGATTGCCGCCGGCACGGCCCATGGTGGCGCGGATCTCGGAGACGGAGCGGTTGCGATTGTCGGTGACGACATCGATGAGCACGGCGACACCGCCCGGGCCGTAGCCTTCGTAAGTCGCCTCGATGAGCTCGGCCGCATCAGGACCGCCGGCACCGCGCTTCATGGCGCGGTCGATGGTGTCGGTGGGCATGTTGGCGTCGCGCGCCTTCTGGACGGCGAGGCGGAGGCGGAAGTTGGCGTTCGGATCGGGGCCGCCCTGTCGCGAGGCGACGGTTATCTCGCGGCCAAGCTTCGTGAAGAGCTGGCCACGACGGGCATCGGCGGCGCCCTTCTGGCGTTTGACCTGGCTCCAGTGGGAATGGCCTCCCATTGGGTTCTCCTATCGTTGGGATTGGCGTCCACATTCTAGCATCGAGACGGGCGCGGGGCAAAACGGCGGCGCGTCCATGCCGGCAGGCGTGGGGCTCCACCTAAAAGATAAGGAATACCCCGACCTCACTGGTCCGCCGTCCTTGGCGAGTCCGAAGGCCGGGGCATTCTATGTGAAGTCTTCGACGGGCAGGATTTATCTGCCGGCGGGGCTGTCGAAGACGATGGGCGGGCGCTTTTCGCCTACGGTTACATTGTCGATGAGACGGGTGATGCCGATACGCACGGCCAGCGAAATGAGAGCGGTCCCTTCGATGGTATCCAGCTCCTGCAGGGTGTGCGGGTCGGCGATGCTTATGTAGTCGGCGTGCGCCAGCGGCTCGCGGGCGATCAGGCCTTCCAGGCGGTCGCGCAGCTTGCCTGCATCGTGCTCCCCCTGACGGTGCAAGCGCTCGACGAGGCTCATGCAGCGGAAGAGGACTAGGGCGGCGCGTCGTTCGTCCGGCGACAGGAAGACGTTGCGACTGCTCATCGCCAGGCCGCCGGTCTCGCGAATCGTTGGGCAGCCGACAATCTCGAGGCCCAGGTTCAGGTCCTGCGCCATCTTGCGGATGACGACGAGCTGCTGGGCGTCCTTCTGGCCAAAGTAGGCGCGGTGCGGCTGAACGGCGTTGAACAGCTTCAGGACGACGGTGGCGACGCCGCGGAAGTGGCCCGGCCGGCAGCTTCCTTCCAGCACCTCGGTGACGTGGCCGACTTCGACGTAGCTGTCGAAGCCCTCGGGGTACATGTCGACGGCGGAGGGCATGAAGACGATGTCGACGTTCTCCTGCTGGAGGAGCGAGAGGTCACGCTGGGTATCGCGGGGGTACTTGTCGAAGTCCTCGTTCGGTCCGAACTGGATGGGATTGACGAAGATGCTGACGACGACAAGCTCGTTTTCGGCGCGGGCGCGTCTGACGAGGGAGAGATGGCCTTCGTGGAGGTAACCCATCGTCGGCACAAAGCCCAGCTTCCGTCCGTTGGTCTGGCTGCGCAGCCGGCGCATGGCGTCGACCGAGGAGACCACCTGCATTGTCCTGAGGCCGCGAATCGTTTCTGAGAGTGCCATGTCACACCGCCATTCGTGAGAGCTCCGCCAGGGCCGCTTCGTCCATGGAGAAGCTCTCCCTAGCAGTCGGGAAGTCTCCCGACTGCACTTCCCGCTGATAGCGCTCGACGGCGCTTTGTATCTCTTCGGCAAGGCGGGCGTACTGCTTGGAATGGCGGGG
>JBEKXP010000160.1:0-4688 GCA_049511815.1 Dehalococcoidia bacterium | reverse complement strand
TCAGAAGGTCAACCTGAAGCGTCGCGCTATGACCCTCGGCCTGGACCTCAAGGGCGGCGCCCGTCTCGTTCTCGAACCTGACCTGTCCAACTCGCCGAACATCAACCTCGACGACGCCCTGAACAGCGCCATCAACATCATCGAGCGCCGCATCAACCAGTTCGGTATCTCCGAGTCCGAGATCCAGCGCCAGGGCAACAGGATCGCGGTCCAGATCCCGGGTATGACCGCCGAGGACGCCATGGCGAAGATCGGCAAGACCGCTCTGCTGGAATTCCGCGAGATGAAGACGGACGCCAACGGCAACGTCGCCATTCTCCAGCCCGATGGTACGGATAAGTACGTCTCTGAAAGTCAGATCAGCCCCAGCCTCCTTGGTAGCGTTGACTGGGTTACCGCGACGGCGACCACTGAAAACGGCCAGGTCGTCCCGCTCACCGGCCAGTACCTTACCAACGCCTATCTCGGCGCCGATCCGAACTCTGGTCAACCTATCATCTTCTTCCAGTTCAACGGCGAGGGCGCCAACCTCTTCAAGCAGATCACGACCCGCCTGGTTGGCAAACCCATGGCCATCTTCCTCGACGGCCAGCCGATTCCACAAGCCAACGGGCAGATTGACGCGCCGACGATCCAGTCCGTTATTTCGGACAAGGGCCAGATCACCGGCATGAACGCGACCGACGCGACGACCCTCACCAAGCTGCTGAAGGCCGGCGCCTTCCCCGTCCCGCTGAAGGTCGTCGAGAGCGAGAACGTCGACGCGACCCTCGGCCATGACTCCGTCCAGAAGAGCGTTATCGCCGGCGAGATCGCCATGCTCGTCATCATGCTCTTCATGGTGCTCTACTACCGCCTGCCGGGCTTCGTCGCGGCGGTCGCCCTGTCCGTCTACGCGACAGTCCTGCTGGCCGTCTTCAAGCTCTGGCCCGTCACTCTGACGCTCTCCGGCATCGCCGCCTTCGTCCTGTCGATCGGCATGGCCGTGGACGCCAACATACTGATATTCGAGCGTATGAAAGAAGAGGTTCGTATAGGACGTAGTCTTGTCGTCGCCCTGGAGGAAGGCTTCAACCGCGCCTGGTCGTCCATCCGCGACAGCAACGTCTCGACGCTCATCACCTGCGCCATCCTCTTCTGGTTCGGCGATCAGTTCGGCGCCAGCCTGGTGAAGGGCTTTGCCCTGACGCTGGCGATAGGTGTTCTCATAAGCATGTTCTCGGCGATTCTCGTCACGCGGACCTTCCTGCGAATCGTCATCAGCATACCCGCGTCGCGCAAAGCCGTCCTCTGGGTCTCGCAGACGGGAAAGAAGGACAGCGGCCCGCGCGAGAGCGCCAGCGTCCCCACCGCAGGAGGCGGCTCCTGATGTTCGACTTCGTTCGCCGGCGCAACTGGTACTATCTGCTGTCGTTCATGGTGCTGCTGCCGGGCATCATCTCCCTCATCGTCCCGCCGGGGCTGAAGCCGGGCATCGAGTTCACCAGCGGCAGCATGTTCGAGGTCAGCTTTCAGAATACCGTCCAGGAGTCGGACATGCGGGCCGAGATGACCACCCTCGGCCATCCCGAGGCGAAAGTGCAGTCGACCGGCGTCAACCGCTACCTCGTGAGGACGTCGGAGCTTCAGGGCTCAGCGTCGCAGGCCCCCTCAGGCGGGCCGCAGCCCATCGGCGAGCAGCAATCGATAACTAAGGCGCTCTTCGACAAGTTTGGCCCGATGCTCCGAGATGACGGCAGCCTGGCCGCCGACAGCCAGGGCAACCCCATTCCCTGGACTGTGCAATCGTCCGCAGTCTCCGGCACCGTCTCGCGGGAAATCGGCAGGAATGCGGCCATTGCCGTCATTGCGGCTTCCATTGCCATACTTCTTTACATAAGCTTTGCGTTCCGCTCCATTCCCAACCCGTTCCGCTGCGGCATCGCCGCCACAATCGCCACCGGTCACGACGTCATTCTCGTGATGGGCGCCTACTCCATCTTCGGTAAGATCTTCAACATGGAAGTCAATACCATGTTCATCACGGGCCTTCTCACCGTGATTGGATTCAGCGTCCACGACACGATCGTCGTGCTCGACCGCATACGCGAGAACCGCCAGCGCTACCCCGACCTGCCGCTGCACGAGTGCGTAAACAACAGCATCCTGCAGACGATCGGACGCTCTCTGAACACGTCCTTCACCGTCATCATGGCGGTCGTGGCGCTCCTCCTCATCGGCGGCGTGACGATCCGCCCCTTCCTGGTCGTCATGCTCATCGGCACGATAACCGGAACGTACAGCTCGATCTTTGTCGCCAGCCAGATCCTCGTTACCTGGGAGGAAGGCGACGTGCCGCGCCTCTTCCGCCGAATCTTCCCCAAGCGGACGCGGCGGCCTCTCGTCGAACAGGGACAGTAGGCGCTCGTTCCTCCAGGCAACCCGATTTCAGGTCTTCCGTCCGCCGTGAGGTGGGGCGGCTAACTGCAGTCTGGGTTCACTTCTGAGCAGTCAGCGGCAGACAGTCGTTCGGGGAAAGAACCTCATAGGCCGTGAAGCTCATCTGCGCGGTCGTGTTGACCCCGCTGAGGCCATACCTTCCCGCCGGCAGAGTATAAGTCACAAGATCGCCGCCCGGGCAGGAGTTGATCAGCGGTTGCATCTCGGCAAGGCGATGCGACATGAACATGAAGGTCGCCGGCGCCTCGCCCGTGAGGTCGACGACTGGATCGGATTGCACCCTGCCGTCCAGAAGTACGTCGAACCGCGGTCGGTCTCGCAGGAGAAACGTCATCGCCGGGTGACCGGTGCCGCTAAGATACATCCTCGGATCGCCGTACCAGAAGAGCCGTGTGTCTTCTGGAAGCGTTCGTACGTAGCTAACAACCTGAGCGGCAATGCGATTGTTCATGTCGCTCGAATAACCGCCGTCTCTATACTCGAAAAAGTAGAAATGGATGTTGGTGGTCACAAGTGCCGCTACAGCCACTCCTGCTACGAGAGAGCTGGTTCTGGGCTTCCATTGAGATGCATAATCCGCGATCAGCTTGATGCCGATGGCAGTGAACGCCACGATAATCGGCGTGGTCCCAATAAGCCTTGACGCCTGCGGCGGGTCCATCGTCAGAACACCGCCAGTCGCGACGACTGCTGCCAAGCCGGTCAGCAGGAGGAAGAAGCGGTCGTCAAGCAGGTGGAAGACAGCATAGGCTAAGCCCAGCAGGAACGGAACGAGGCTCAGGCGTTCAACGTAAGGAATCGGCGCCCGGTAAAAGATGCCGTTATCCGAAGTGACCACGAAACCTTTCAGTGACGTGATGGTCTGCTTCGACAATATGGAGAACAGGCTGCGCCCGGCTGCTTCCTGATCGTGTACCCAACCCGATTGGAATATTCCTACTATGTTGATGCGGTCCATGAACTGTGCCTGATGTGTGTACCAGAATATCGCCAGGGGAAAGGCCGCCGCGCCGTAGGCCAGCGCCATCATTCCGGCACCTGGCACCATTCCTCGCAGTGATGACGGCCTTCGGAGGACGCAGTAGCCGAAGAAGGCGGCGACAATCAAAGGGACAACCCGCGAGCCTTGGTAGAGGTACAGGCCGAGCCCCATGACCAAACCGGTGAGAACAAAATCGCTGGTCTTGCCGAATCGCCCCGCTCTCCAGGCGAAATAGAACGTCACCGTCATAAGCAATGGGTCGCCGATGTTCTCCATCCCGATCCGGCTATAGGCGAGGTGGACGTGATATCCCATCAGATACACCGCGCCGATGACCGCTATAGGCTTGCCGAACATTTGCCGTAGCAGGATGTAGAACAATGGTATGCCGAGTGTTCCGCCCACCGCGGAGATCATCCTGATGCCGAACGCATCCACTCCGAACACCCTGAGGAAAACGGATTCCGCGAAGAACTGCATCATCGGATGACCTTGTAGCCCCGACATGAACATGTTCTTCGAGGCGCCCTGTATCACATAGAGCGCCTCATGGGCCATTGCCGCCTCGTCCTGCTCGAATGGCAGCGGCTCATGCGTGAGAATGACCATCCGGATCGTTGCCGCCGCGATCGTGAGAACACCGATCCCCGCTACCTCCCACCGATACGGCCAAAGGCGTGCCTTCAAAGCGGTTGGCCGGAGCTCCGATAGTCTGATCCCTGTCATGACGCAGGCCAGGACCGCCCCAAGCGAGACCAGCCAGAAGGCGAAAAGGGGCCAGTAATTATCCGGCGGCGGAGTGCTGTTGGCGACCTGGCCGATGACAAATGACGCCAGGCAGGCGCTGGCTAATGGATACCAGATGACGGGGATCTTGCTGACCAAGCGGAACGGCCTGATCCAGAGCTTTGTTCTCTTGGCCGCCCAGGGAGCAATGAGGGTGGATATCAGCGAGAATGCGAAGAGTGCCACCACGAACCAGAGCAAGCTGTCGTGACCGTGTATTGCGGCCGGCTTCGAGTTGCCCTGGTTAAAGCCGTACCAGAGAGCGCCGGCGTTCGTCGCCGTGAGCACGGCGAGAAGGATGATCTTCCTCGGGCGCGCTGGTCGCGCCGTTTCCGCGAGCGATGCACCGCCGTCGGACTCAGCCGTCTCTGCTCGACGGTTCTTTATCGTCGGCATGGCGAATCTTTTACGGAAGAAGGACAAGCTCTGAAGCCCCCGCCGCGCGTTCTATCATGTTCGAATAGCTAGTCTCACGGCAGCA
>JBEKXP010000159.1:0-4755 GCA_049511815.1 Dehalococcoidia bacterium | reverse complement strand
TTTCGGCAGGTTCTTTTCCGCGGCGAGCTGTGTTATCGCCATAAGAAAATCGCTTTTCATATTCCTCAGAACCCCTTAGCCGAACTAATGTCCGGCCAACAAAAAAGTGGGCTGAACCCACTTCAGAGAGTTCCCTAACTCGCTGTCAAATATAGCACGTTGATGCTGCGTTTGCAAGCTGGGGCGTTGGCCTTCGCGCCCGCCGCCGATGCCTTGGGTGCCGCGACGGTTGTTGCGCGCATGCCGGTGACGCTGCCCTCACGCTCGCTGCCGCCCGTCGAAAAAAACGTCCTGTCTTCCCACCCGCCCACCCACATCTGTTATCTCGAAAACAGGGGGACACCCCATCGACCCCGCCGGAAGCGGACGGGCGCTGCTGCAACCCTGCGGCGAAGGCGGCGGGTCGAGTAGAATGTGGGGTCAGGAGGACTGTCGTGTTCGGATTCGGCTGGCGAAAAGAAGAGCTGCGCGAGCGCTTCTATCCGCCGGAGTTCCGCGGCATGTACCAGCGCTTTGAGGACGCGTTGCGACGCGACATCCCCGCCGGAGCCGTCGTCCTCGATGCCGGTTGCGGCAGCGGTCGCGTCTTTCGCTACGAGCTGGCGGCCGGCTGTCGCGTCGTCGGCGTCGACATCGGCGACGAGCTGCGCGACAACCCGAACGTCGGCGACCGCCTCCGCGGCGACCTCGATCGCCTGCCCTTCGCCGCCGCCTCGTTCGACGCCGTGCTCGCCAGCCACGTCATAGAGCACCTGCCGCGACCGGAGCGAGCGCTGGCGGAGGTCGCGCGCGTCCTCAAACCGGGCGGACGCTTCCTGCTGCTAACGCCGAATCGCTACCACTACGTGCCGCTAGTCGCCGGCCTGCTGCCGCAGCGACTGCACCTGTCGATTAACCGGCGTCGCGGCGTCGAGGAGCGCGACGTCTTCCCGACGCTATATCGCGCGAACACCGCCGGCAAGCTGCGGCGGCTGCTGGAGATCGCGGGCCTGACGGTGGAGCGACTGGACCGTTTCGAGACGGAACCGGAGTATCTGGCGTTCCATCCCCTGCCGTACGCGCTGGGTGTGGGTTACGAGCGCCTGGTGAACCGCATCGGGCCTCTTGCGCCGCTGCGGGTCGCGATTATCGCCGTGGCGAGGAAGCCCGATGGCCGGAGGGTGGCGGGGTCGTGAATGATGCCGCGTCCTTTTAGGGCGCGGTATTGAACCATTCCTTGCTGGCGCCGCTGCGGGTGGCGATAGTCGCCGTGGGAAGAAAGTAGACACTGCGCATCCACGCGGCTATACTCGACGGCTGAAGTTCGCGACCCCTGGTGATAACCGCCCGAAGGAGGAAGCGGGATGAGCGCAAGCACCGGCGTCTACTCTCAGCAGACCTGTGTCTCCTGTCAGCGGCCGTTCTCCGACAGCCTGTTCTGTCCTTACTGTGGCACGTTCATCTGGGACCAGGAGGGGACCGTCGTCGTAGCCAGCCGGCTGGAGCGGCTCGGTTCATGGCTGGTCAACATCATACTGACCGTCCTGACGCTTTGGATCGGCTGGATAATCTGGTGGTTCATCGTGGCGCCTAGAGGGCAGAACCCGGGCAAAGCCGTTGTAGGCCTGCGGGTGATCAAGACCGACGGCTCGGCCTGCGGCACCGGCTACATGTTCCTGCGCGGGCTGGTCGGAATAATCCTGGGCGTCATCCCGTTCTATCTCGACGACCTGTGGATCCTGTGGGACAAGAGCAGCCAGACCCTGCACGACAAGGTCGCCTCTACGGTCGTCGTGAAGGCGCGGGGGTCAGAGAAGATAGTCGAGCAGGGGTCGTTGGGGCAGCTGCCGGCCGGCGTCTCGTCGCCGCCGGCGTACGCGCCTCCGGTCTCGCTTCCGGGCCGCGGCTCTCCACCAGCGCCGCCTCCTGCCGGCCCGTCGCAAGACGTCGCAAGCCAGATCGAGAAGCTGGCGGCGCTTCACGACGCCGGCGCCATTACCGACGAGGAGTTCGCGGCGAAGAAGGCGGAGTTGCTTTCGCGGATGTAGTGGTTTTAGCCCACTACGACTTCGCTTTGATGGCGATCAGGGCGACGGCTTCTGCCAGCGGCGCCAGCGTTGATTCCTTCTCCCGACGACGCTTCAGCTCCACGCTCTGCTTCTCCAGCGTCCGCTGGCTGACCGTCACCCGCAACGGCATCCCCAGCAGGTCGGCGTCGTTGAACTTCACGCCCGGCGACTCCTCGCGGTCGTCGTAGAACACCTCGACGCCGGCGGCCTGGAGGTCCGCGTATAGCTTCTCAGCCGTCTCGCGCACCGACGCGTTGTCGACGTTGAGCGCCACGAGGTGCACCTGGTAGGGCGCGACGCTCGCCGGCCAGATGATGCCCTTCTCGTCGTGGTTGGCCTCGATGACGGTGGCCAGCAGCCGCTCCACGCCGATGCCGTAGCAGCCCATGATGACCGGTCGCGCCTTCCCCTCGGCGTCGAGGTAGGTGGCGCCCAGCTTGTCGCTGTAGATCGTGCCGAGCTTGAACACGTGGCCGAGCTCGATGGCGCGACGCATCTGGAGCGGCGTCCCGCACTCCGGACAGGCGTCGCCTTCGCGCGCGAGGGCGATATCGGCGACGATCTCCGCCTGCCAGTCGCGCCCGTAGTTCAGGTTCCGGACGTGGACGTCGGGGCTGTTGCCGCCGCCGACCAGGTTCGGCGCGTCGACCACGGAGTCGTCAGCAACGACGCGAATGCCCTTCAGCCCGGAGGGCGACGCCGCTCCCGCGACCAGGCCCGCCGCTTCGACTTCGCGGTCGTCCATCAGTCGCAGCTCGCCGCCGCCGAGGGCGTTTCGCAGCTTGATCTCGTTCACCTCCAGGTCGCCGCGCATGGCGACGAAGACGGGCGCGCCGTCGCTGGCGTAGAAGACCGCCTTCAGCGTCTTCCAGGGCGGCACGCCGAGGAACGCAACGAGGTCGTCGATGGTCTTCTGGCCGGGCGTCGCGACCTCTTCGACCGGCAGGGGCTCCTCGCCCTTGTCTTTCCGCTCCTTGCGGAAGGCCGCCTTCTCCGTGTTCGCCGCGTAGTCGCCGTTGGGGCAGATGAGCACCTGGTCCTCGCCGACGTCGGTCAGGTGCATGAACTCCTGGCTGTCGCGGCCGCCGATGGGCCCGGAATCCGCCAGGACCGCGATGCTGGGCACGCCGCAGCGGTCGAAGCTGTTCTTGTAGGCGACGAGCATCTTGCCGTAGCTGACGTCGAGGCTTGCGTCGTCGGCGTCGAAGCTGTAGAGGTCCATCATCGTGAACTCGCGCGTGCGCATCAGGCCGCCGCGGGGGCGCGGCTCGTCGCGGAACTTCGTCTGCATCTGGTAGACGAGGACCGGCAGCTCGCGGTAGCTCTGCACCAGCCGCTTGAAGAGATCGACGATGACCTCCTCGTGCGTCGGGCCGAGCGCCAGCTCCCGGTCGCGGCGATCCTTGAGGACGAAGAGCGTCTCGCCGAACGCCTTGCGCCGTCCCGACGCCTCCCACATCTCGACGGGCTGGAGCGCGGGCAGCCAGACCTCCTGGCCTCCCGCCGCGTCCATCTCCTCGCGGATGATCTGGCGGAGCTTGAGGAGCGCCCGCCAGCCGAGCGGCAGGTAGCTGTAGACGCCGGCCGTAAGCTGCGTGACGAGTCGGGCGCGGAGGAGGAGTTGGTGGTTCGGCGTCTCGGCCTCGGCGGGGGCCTGACGCAGCGTCTTGCCGAAGAGGTGGCTGAAGCGCATGAAATCTCCTTCAAAACTACCGTAGCCGAGACTTTCCAGTCTCGGCGTCGCTCTTCTGGTCGAAGCACTAGGTTCAGAGCCGAGGATAGAGGAGGCGGGCTGCGCCGTCAAGGATGCGCGCTTGCGATGCCGACGTTCGTGCCGCCCCACCCGCTGCCGCTTCTCGCAACATTTGCGTCGATCTTCCCACCCGCCCGCCCGCAGGCGTTGTTCCGGGAGGGATACCTCTGCCTACCGGCCCGCGGGCGCAGCCTTATGCTGGGAGGTGTGGAGAGGAAGCTGAGGGATTTATCCCTCAGGTCGGAACCGCAGCACGCGTCCGGCGACATACGGTCCGGCGAGCGTTAGCGCCAGGCCGCCCGCCATCGCTGCGACCAGGCTGCCGAGCACCGCCGGGACGTTCCTCGCGCCGAGCGCCGGCACCAGCGCCGCGCCGCCGACACCGCCGAGGATCGCCAGTGGCAACAGCGCCAGCGTCCCGCGACCGCGACGTCGATAGGCGACGATGAGCCAGGGGATGACGCCGAAGATCGCCCATATGAGGCAAAGAACGATTAGCGCGATGACATCGAAGTTCATGACGTTTTTCCCTGACAAGGCTGAGGGTTTCAACCCTCAGATGCGTATTCTTCTCCGACGACGAATCGGGACGCTAAGGCGTCTCGGCGATGACGCGTTCGCCCTCTTCGATGATCGCCGCCAGGAAGTCGCGCTCTTTCACCGTCCGCACGACTTCGCCGCGACGGAAGATGACGCCCTTCCCTTTGCCGCCGGCAATCCCCACGTCCGCCTGACGCGCCTCGCCGGGGCCGTTGACCACGCAGCCCATCACGGCGACCGTCAGCGGCTTGCCCAGCGATCGGAAGTGCGCCTCCACCGCGTTCGCCAGCGAAATGAGGTCGATCTCCACGCGGCCGCAGGTCGGGCAGGCGATAATCGTCGGCCCGCGGCGTCGCAGGTTAAGGGCGTTGAGGATGTCCCAGCAGACCGGTATCTCCTCCGTCGGGTCGGCCG
>JBEKXP010000158.1:0-4758 GCA_049511815.1 Dehalococcoidia bacterium | reverse complement strand
TGGCACATATAATGAAAGCGGTTGTTTGAGCTGGTAGTGACTGCCCAAGTAATGAGTGCCGAAACCCTCTTGGGAACGGGGGAACCACTTTCCAGGGGTGAATCCCGCCAGGGGCGGGTAGGGTCGCCTTTCAACCCGAACCCGACAGCTAACCTCGGAGGCAGCGAAGGGACTCGACCAGCAGTTCACAATGTAGTGTTGTCGGAGGAGAACTAGATGGAAACGACGCTGCCTCGAGTCTGCCCGCGTTGTCGGGGGTCAATGATCGCTGAGAGAGACTGGTACGGCACTTACAGTAGCTGTCTCTCGTGTGGATACGTCCACGAAGCGGTGTCGCCTCCCGCAATCGAGCTTCTGGAAGAGGACGAAAGCGGTCGCGTCCGCCAGAGACGCCGCCAGCCTTCGCACGGGAAGCTCCGCCTTTAGAGTCCCGCAAGACTCGATTCCGACAAAGAGGAGCGCCACTTCGGCGCTCCTCTTTTTTCAGTTCGTTCTTTGCGATTCCTTGTCGAAATCTTTATCCCCCATTCGGTCTAACCTTGCTAACTTGAATCCATCGTAGGCGCTTCCTAATAGGCTGAGGATGCCGCAATGAGCGACGCAACAGGCGGAATCAACAATGAGCCCCGGCTCATCTTCGTCGGCCACGCCCGGCTACCGCAAAGCCTCGCGCCCGGCGACGCGCCGATAGTGCTTGTCGAGCTGGAGATCGAGGGAGAAGACGCTCTCGTTACCGCTGTTGAGGTGAGCAGTCCTTTGCCGGCGGCGAATCGGCTCCTGACGCGCCTTCTGCTCGGCCGAAGCCTGCAAACCGGCTACGACGATGCGGTGGGCGAGTTCCAGCGCCAGTACATGGGGCCGCCGCAAAAGGCCATCTGCACCGCGCTCAACAACGCCTACGATCTGTACCGTCTCCACCTCCGCCGCAGCCGCCTCAAACCGTTCTTCTCGGGCCGCCTCATCGGCGAGCGCGGCACTCGCCTGGGCCTGAATCGCGAGGGGCCTTTTTAGCCGTAATTCGGACGTAGTCCAAGAACCCCGCTTCCTCACGGACCGCAGCCTCCCGTTGCCTCAAGAGCCTTCGGAAATAGGGGCGAAATGTCGATTATGTAAGGGTTTCCCCTGATAGAGATCGATTGCCGGGGAAGCTAGACTGCGACAAGACGATTCTGAAGGGAGTCAGAGATTCGAAGTGGAACAGATAGCGGTCCGCCTCTGCCAGCACCACTGGGTGCTCACCGAACCCCATAATGAGGTGATAAACGCCGTCTGCAAGATCTGCCGCGCCCGGCGCGACTATCCGGCGCGTTTGGAGATGACTGATCGTTTCGACGACTACCAGGAATTGACGATGGGCGGTCCAGGCGGTGATCTGAATGCGTTCGGCCCGCTGGATGAGGAGCTATAATGCACGAGAGCTTCCCGCTGGATGCTCTCGCTTGCTAATAGTGAACGGTTGTGTTAGGTTGCGGCCCGTTGGCAGGGTTTGAATCTGAAGGATAATCGGGGCGCAGTCAGCAAGGAGTGCTGCATGGAAAACGTAGCTGCTACCGCTAAGGGATTTGCGACAAGAGCCCGAGCCGGAGACGGATCGCCCTGGAGCCGCTCTAACGGCCGAATCCGGATTCTCCTCGTCGATGACCACGCCGTGCTACGGCAGGCGCTGCGACTCCTCCTCGATGCGCATCAAGAAGTCGAAGTGATCGGCGACGTCAGCAACGGACGCGAGGCCGTGGAAAGCGCCGAGAAGCTGATGCCGGACGTCGTCTTGATGGACGTGGTTATGCAAGGCCTCAACGGCCTCGAGGCGACACGGCAGATACGCAAGCGAGTGCCTAAGACGAAGGTGCTCATCCTTACGGGCTACATGGAGGACGACCAGATTATGGGCGCCCTGCGCGCCGGCGCCTCCGGTTACATTGTCAAGAAGTCGGACGTCACGGAGTTGCTCCTCGGAATTCAAGCCGTTCACCGGGGCAATACGTACTTCAGCTCCGCCATCTCCGACACCGTCCCGATCAGCGAGTTCCTGTGGCAGGCGCAGAAGGGCGACGGCAAGGCGGGCTACGAGTTGCTGACTAGCCGCGAGCGGGAGGTGTTGCAGCTAATCGCGGAGGGCCACTCGAATCAGCGCGTAGCCGGAGACCTGTTTATCAGCGTCAAGACAGTCGAGGCGCATAAGGCGCACATCATGAGCAAGCTTCATGCCCAGAACCGCACCGACCTGATTCGTTACGCCATCCGCAAGGGCATCGTCAATCTCGAAGCCGCGCCCGGTATGGCGGACGAGGCGACCGCCGTCTGAGGACTTTCGACATGGAAGAATGGGAAGGACTGAGCGCAACCGACACCGAGAAGGAACAACCGGCATTCCCACCGCTCGTAGCCGAATGCCCCGCGATGATATTGCAGCAGATGTATCTCCGGCGGCTTCAGCGGCTGCTCGAGCTCCGGAAGAGCTACGGAGGGCAGCTCAACTTCGAAGGTACGAGGCTAATCGACAGGTCTATTTACGCTACCTACTGCGACTGCCTCGCGGTCGATTCCCTGGAAGCGGCGCAGGAGGTCCTTCGTCGCGCAACCGTCGGCGCGCCCCAATAACCGATTTCCGTACCCTACGCCTCCCTCCTACGGACGTCGGCCAGTCGACGTAGCTCCTCTGTTTTTTGTTACCACTCGGCCTTTTTCTTCGCCTCAAGGTGCGCGCGCCTCTGATTAATCCGCAACTCCTGCCGATAACTACCTTGCAGCAAGAGATTAGTTGCGGGCGTGACGACTAATGAGGTCGGGGCGGAGGTGGCGCAGGGTGAGAGGCCTCAATCCGATGCCCGATGATAGTGTGACAGCCAATGCTTATCCTGACTCGCAAGATTGACCAGGCGATCGTTATTCACGAGAACATCCTGGTTCGGGTCCTGGGCGTAGAGCGGGACCGCGTGAAGCTGGGAATCTGCGCTCCGGAAGAAATCATCGTTCTCCGCGAAGAGCTTTGCGACGAGGAGCATCGCGCCAACGGCAACGGAAAGGACTCCAAGCCGGCTTGAGAATGGGGCTTGGACGCGGAAGCCTCGCGAGAGGCGCTTCCTCTAGCGTGGAACCAGGGTCAACGCCGGTCTCTTCCTCGCTTCGACCTGGCCGTTTCCCTTTCCGTGGATGAGACGGAGCTTAGGCCGCTCTCCGGCTACTCGCCTTTGAGGCTCCACCGCAGAGTCAAGTGTTATTGGCATTCCACCAAGGCGAATCGACTCTTGCGCAGCCTCGAACACCAGCGCTACTTCCGCCCAGAATCCAGCGTTCGTTTGGCTCAGGTCTAGCTTCAGCGCGCTGTCCATGAAATGCCGGCATTGTTCCAGCTTCACGTCCGCCGACTGGAGGGGCGGCGTCACGGTGCTTTCGGCCGACCAATCGGTCAGCGGAACGGGTGGATTGACGTGAAGCAGGGCGCCGCGCGCTGCTTCCGAGTCGGATGAGACGATGCGCAGCGGCGAACGTGGGTCGCATTCGTCCAGAAGCACGGTCTTGGAAGGAGTGGCAAGCGTCCACTGCCGAGTCTCCTGCGTCTCCGTCGAGCTCATTTGCAGCGATACGGCTCGTCCGTCAGCGTAAAGCATATTCAGGAACGCCGCCGCGGGCACAGCCTCGTTGCCTGCTCGAGAGACGATCCCGCTGACCGACATCGGGCTTTCGCCGAGAAGGCGATAGCAGAGCGCCAGCTCCTCCAAGATTACGACGCCGATTGACGGAGCCGGACCATTGCCGCTGCCGGGAGACGAAACGGCGCGGACGTAGTTGGGCTGCCACAGGTTCTTCCCGCCGGAAAGCATCCATCTAAGGAAGGCGAGCCCAGGCTGGAAGAAGCGCTCTTCCGTGAACATCAGCAGCCGGCCGCGCCTTCGGGCGAGCGAGGCGAGCTCTTCGAATTGACCGCAGGTGACGGGAGACGAGACGGTCGCCAAAACATGCTTGTCGGCGAGAAGGCCCCGGCGAACCAGTGCGGCGAGGTCGACCACGGGATCCGCGAAGACCAATGCGTCGATACCCGGGCGCCGGATGAGGCCGCTTGCATCCCTCTCGACCGCGAGCCCGGGGATGGTCCGCTGTAAGTCGGCCGCGACGCGGCTTCCCGCCGCTATCGCGGCCATGCGCGCCCCTTCAAGCTGGGCGATGACGTGCGCGTACGCCTGACTCCGGTTGCCGGAGCCGGCAACTCCGAATCTCAAGACGTCCCTGCCATTTACCATCGATACCTATCCTAGCTTCGGTTGATTCGGACTCCTATAGGGAAACTCCCAAACCGAGGCCGTATTTTCACGTAACACGGAGTCGGATGTGGGATGCGATGAGGCTCCGCGAGCGCGCCCGCAGAGCGGAGAGGAACCGGTGGCACTTCGCAATCCTAGGCCGCCTCCTCCATGTCGAGCACGAGGGCGGCCCGCAGGCGGCGAAGTGCGCGCTGCCGCAATTGCGATGCGCGCGATTCCGATATCCCGAGCGCTCGCCCAATAGTCTTCAGCGACCGCGATTCGATGTAGTAGAGCTGGACGATAATTCGCTCGCGTTCGGGCAGGTTGCTGACCGCCTGCTGAAGCTTCGTCTTCACCATCGACTGCTGTGCGACCTGGTCCGGGTCAATGCTGGGATCCTCGTCCGCCATTTCCACGAGCCTTTCACTGTTTCCGTTCACGGCCATGTCAGCCAGGTTATCTAGCGACACGATCTTCACGTTTGCCTGGCTGAGGGAGGCCAGAAACTGAGGCA
>JBEKXP010000157.1:0-4804 GCA_049511815.1 Dehalococcoidia bacterium | reverse complement strand
GCTCGGGGAGCTGCTGGGGTACTGACTTGCTCCCCGAAAACGAGTCTACCCTCTATGCTACTCGTGCAGGTAGCATCTAGTGTGACAGAGCCGTGCTCCCTTCCCACGGCACCACCGCTCCAGGCGCCGACGGCCGGTACCCCAGCATGCTGCGGGAACGTTTCGCGTCGTAGTGGCGCTGCCAGCGGATTATTGCCCAGGCCTTCATCTGGGGTCGAAACGGTAGAAGGTGAAGGGATGTCCTCCTGAAGCGAGAAGCTGTTGGCGGCTCGAATGATCGCGGGTTGGCGGAGGGGCTAGTAGGAGCCCAGACTGGGTGAGAGCGCCTCTAGACGCCTGTAGAAGAAGTTATAAATCGAATGGTGTGGTACCCCCAAGGGTTGTTATTTCGAAATCTACCTGTGGGGTGCCAAAACCCCATCCGCATCTGTAGCGCTCATGCTTTGGATATCGTGCTCCAGATCATCGTGCTCGTGTGCCGGTCGTGGGCTGGGCTACGGGCGCGCTGGCGGGCATGTGGGGGTCGGGCGCACTGGCCGTCACCGCGTTTCGTGCCTGGCGAGGGAAGCCGCCAGCGACGCAAACGCTCCCTCCCGTGCCTGCCGACTGACTTAGTGCTCGAAGGTCAGTGACTCCGCTTCGTCGAGCGCCCTCGCCGCGGGCCTGCCGCCCGTCTCATAGCTGTGCACGGAGCACGGCAGAGGCCGGTCACCTTGTTGCAGGATAGCGGCGTTTTCCGCCGCGCGGTCGCGCCACACGGTGTCGATGAGCTCCAGCGGGTCAGCCGAAGCCACCTCATCACGGCTGAGGCCCAGGTGCTCTGCCCACAGGTCGGCACGCAGCCCTTTAGCGAGAGCCGCATCGCGAACCGCGACGTTCATCTCGCCGTCGGTGATCAGGCCGCGATTGTTCAGGTTCGCCGACCCGACTGTCAGCCACTCGTCGTCGATGACCGCGACTTTGGCATGGAGGTAGACCGGCCGGTAGCGAAAGGCGCGCTTTCCGCCGCTGGGACCGGAAGTGTACAGGCTATAGACGGAGACGATGCCGCGCCCCTTATCGGCGCGCCGCAGCGCTTCGACGCGCTGATCGTTATCCCATTTGCCGCTCGTCGCCCGCGCCGGCAGGACGATGACGATCCTGAAGGAACGTGGGTCGCGATTGTCCATGACCTCGGTCAGGGCGTCCATCACATGCGGCGACCACAGATACTGGTTCTCGGCATAGATGTGCCGCTGGGCGCGGCGGATGGCTTCGGTATAGGCGTGATGAATGCCGTACTCGCCGTGCCGCGCGAAGTCGTAAGTGTGATGCGGTATCGTCCTGATCACCTGCGCCGGTACTTGCCACGCCTCATCGAATGCGGGATCGCGATGCGGTAGGGTCGCGTCGCCGGTGACGGCCTGCCAGCGCTGACGGAAGTTGCTCTCTACGTCCGCGACCGCTTCGCCCTCCAGCCTGAGCTGCGCGTCGTGCCAGTTGACGTGATCCCGCAGCGGGTGTTCGCGAGTGTCCCAGCGGTCGCCCTGGTACGTCGTCAAGTCCATCCCGCCGACGAACGCGATCTGCCCGTCGACGACGATGGCCTTCTGATGGTGGCAGTGGCTGAAATGAGCCGAGCCATCGAGCCGGCAGATGAGGTCGCCGGACGACTGGCTTTCGATGGTGCGGAGGACCTCGTGCGTCGTCGCGTGCGTCGGCTGGAGAAGAAAGGGCGCCCCTTCCCAGAGCAAGATGCGCACGGGGACGCGTCTCGCGACATCGTTCAAGACTGAAAGGAGCCGGCTATTTACAACGTCCTCGCGGCTGCGACGGCTGAGCGGGATGTAAGGCGTCAAGGACCAGCCGATGATGTAGACATAGGACCGGGCGCTGCCCAGCGCTTCCAGCACGGCGCCGAAATAGCTTTCGCCGTCGACGAGGGGCGTGATGCGGTTGTGTTCGCGAGGCGGCGTCCCACCCGCGTACCAGCGGGCGTCGTCACCCCACCAGGAGTGGGCGGCCCGTTCCCGGTCGGCGGCACTGACTTCGCCTCTCTTCAGAGCTAGACGGTGCCGCCTGTGGAAGAATCGTCCGAAGACGGGGCCGACTAAGCGCTCCGCAGATGCTGCCAGGCCGTCGATGAGGGCCATTTCTAGCCTCCCTGCCGATAGGTCCTCGACTCTCCGGCGATACCTGTTCAACAGCGTGCGCGAGTTCATCGAACGGGCCGGCCGCGGCCGACCTTGCCCGCGAGAATATCCCGGATGAGTGTCTCCGTCTCTTCCGAGGGCGCGGCTCCGATCTCGCGGCGAAGCGCGGCGCGGAAGGTCTTATACTGGCGGTGGGCCTTCTGACGACTACCCACCTCGGCGTAGAGGCGCATCATCAACCGATTGGCGTCCTCATTCAGAGGATCGGCGTGAAGCAGACGTTCGAGACGTTCGGCCGCCAGTTGGAGTTCTCCCGCCGCCGCGTACAGCTGGCTCAGTTCAATTAGTAGGTCATTGTGTAGATCCCGCAGCTCCCGGCGCAGGTCCTCGGCCCATTCTTCGTAGAGATCCTCCACAAGCAAATCGCCCCCGTAAATGGCGATGGCTTCCTCGTAGAGGTCGAGCCTGTCTTGAGCGGAACGGGCCGCCCGCGCACAAGAACGGAACTCGTCGATGTCCAGGGAGATTTCAGGCGAGAGGACGACCATATCGTCGGCGATGGTGACCACCTGAGCTGCTACGCGTCGCGTGGCGAACTCAGCGCGCAGATCAAACAGGATCTTGCGGAGGTTCGCGGCTGCGGCCGACGGGTCGAGGCTGGACCAAAAGGCATCGAGGACCTGTTCGCGGTGCAGAGCGCGGCCCCTCTGAACGGCCAGGAGCTTGAGTAACGCCTTGGCGTTCCGGTGGTGCCACGCCTGGTCGATGATCACGTGGTCACCGGCGCGCACCTCGAAGCGCCCCAGCAGAAACATGCGTAGCCCTGCGTCGTCCGGTTGCACGGTCACACTGTCCCGCCGTTCGGGTCGACCATCACGGATTGGTCAGTAGGCTGCGTTGTACTTGTCCCCCTGAGAACTGAAGTACGAGTATCGTATGACAACGTCACAGAGAACACAAGAACGAAAAGAACGTCAAAAGAACGCGCCCGGAACGGCTCCGGAACGCGTACGGAACACCGGTCTCCTATAGTGAAGTTCATGAAGATACTCACAGTCAAGGAAACGGCGGAGGTTCTGAAGGTCAAGCCGCAATGGGTATACAGAATGATTCGCCGCGACGGCCTACCGTTCGTGCGCCTCGGCCGTCAGATCCGCATTGACGAGGATTCGCTCGACAGATGGCTGATAGAACACACCGTTCTGTGGAGTGACGTCGATGGTGCAAAGGCCAATTGAGGAGGTGTCGAGAAATGGTGCTGAAGGGATGTCAGCGATGCAGCGGAGACATGTTGGTCGAAGAGGACATAGGTTTGCATGTGGAAGAGTTGGTGTGTCTCCAGTGCGGGCACCGCGAGGAAGTCGCACCGAATGCTGAGGAACACATCAAATCGACGCTCTGGCTCATTCCACAGAGGCCATTAAGGGTCGCGGCTTAGACGCCGGTGACCACAAATAACTTTCGATCAAGGAGGACGCGACCGACAACATCCGGTGCAGCCGAGGAGGCTGGCCAGCGCTCGGTCCGAGCAAGGAGGAAATGATGACTATCCTGACACAGGATGAGGAGATGGCGGACGGGAGCGGACGGCGAACGGTCGTCGCAGACCGCCCGATCGTCAGGGACGATAGCGTAGTCGAAGAGCAGGTCGTGCGTTCGCCAGCCGGCGGTTGGAACCTGGCACGCGGCTGGGGTCACAGCCTGGGCGACGTGGTTATGGTCGCCCTGGCAGTAGTGGAGACGGTGCTGGCCTTCCGGCTGGTGCTTCTTCTGGCCACAGCCAATTCCCACAACGGCTTCGTCAACTTCATCTACGGCATCAGCAAGCCACTCGCCGCGCCGTTTCAAGGGATCATCGCCAACAGCGGCCATCTCGAATTCGCGGCGCCTATCGCGATGGGCGTATACGCTGTCGCTGCGCTGCTGCTGATTGCCGTTCTGTCGGTGATTACGGCCGGCCCCTCGGCAGCAGGCGGAGAGAAAGTCGTTACCAGCCGCACGCAACAGAGCGGGCGGACTATTCGATAAGTTGCCGCAGCAGGTTGGAGTTATGAAGGGCAAGCTGAGCATGAACCTATACTACGGTGAATACCTGTCCGATGTGCTGTGGTGACCTGGATGATGTTGCCTACGACATGGAGCGCAAGACAGCGCCCCGGGTATCCTGTCCACTAAGAAGGTTAAGTCAAAACAGAAAGGAAATTAGCGCCATGATCGGCTTATTGTTAGCGTGCCTGGTGCTCTTCGTGCTCTTCGGGGTTCTGGGGTTCGCGGTGTCTCCACTGTTCTTCCTCCTCGTGGTCGCCGTCTTGATCCTGTCAATGGGATGGGGTGGCTACAGCTACAGAGGCCAGCACCGCTAGTGTCGAATGACCGAAGGCGGAACTCACAGGCGCCGGCGCGAAGGTGAAGCTTGGAGTCGACGTATATACGAAAGGTAAAGTGGAGGTGACTGAAATGTTCAATAACATCTGGCTCTTGCTCGTCATTGGATTCGTCGTCCTCGTCCTCTTGGGCGTGGTAGGTGTCACAGTTCGATGACGTAGGCAGCACCGAGAAGTTCCTTCAGGCCAGCGGCGCGGCGTCCTGGTGCCACACGGCCCGAACGTCTACCCGCGTAGGCCCTTACAAGGAGGTAATGAAGGATGTTACACAGGTCAATCTCTTACAGG
>JBEKXP010000156.1:0-4840 GCA_049511815.1 Dehalococcoidia bacterium | reverse complement strand
TGAAGCTCATGCAGGGGCGACGGACGGTCATCCCTCAGAAGTACCTGGAGCTGATCGGTCTTGGCATCGCGGCGGCGAGGAGTTCTCGATACGGTGTTCTCTGGCACCGTGAGATGGCGAAAGCGTTCGGCGCAACCGAGGCCGAAGTGGAGGAGGCGCTCTACTTCACGAAGGGAAGCATCGGCTGGAACGCGTACATCGACGGTTTGGACTACGATTACGGCGACTACAAGAAAGAGGTCCGCAGCGTCGCGGAGCACATGCGCAGGCAACTGAAGATGGCCGCCTGAGGATCCAGCGGCGACATGTCAACGACTGGCGGGGCTTCGGGGGTCCGGCCAGCCCCTCACTTGACGTAACGGTTCAGAACGTCGCGCGTGTGGGGCACCCGCAGCTTTTCGAACAGGAAAGCGAAGCGCCCCTCCAAGGCCTGACGCAGTTGCACTCGCACCTCTTCCGGCAGGTCCCACATCTGGCGTTTGAACGGGCCGGTGCCGCGCTTTCGCGTGCTGTAAATGAACTGCGCCTCGGTCTGGCCTTCCTTCCATTCGTCGGCGTGCTTTTCCTTGAGGTAGGCGTAGATCTGCTGCCGAAGCGAATCGGGGAAGAGAGGGCTGTCGTAGATCATCGTCTGGAAGTCGGTGGCGAGGTGGATCTCCGCCGTGCCGACTTCGACGAAGCGGTGGAAGAGCTCGTCGGGCAGCGTCGAGGCGCCATGCTGGACCGCGCCGGCCAGACCGTACTCGCGGCGGGCGATCCGTGACATCTCCTCCAGCGTCTCGAAGGCGATGGCGACCTTCGCAATCGACCCGTCCGGCAGCACGACGCCGCCGTGGCTACTTCCGGTCTGAACGCTTATCTTGCTGGGCCCTTTGAGGCCGCTGCCGAGCGCCTGGTGGAGGCCGTCCATGAAGGCGCGCAGCTCGTCCGGGGTGCTGTTCTTCTTGCCGACTTCGCCGATCTCGACGCCGACGGAGACGTCGACACCGGCCGGCTGGACGTCGCGGATGAAGCGGATCATGTCCGCCGCGACCTCGAAGTTCGGCCGCTGCTCCTCTTTCACGTTCGGCTGGCTCAGGTCGACAAGGGTGGAGCTGTCGACGTCGATATTCAGAAAGTCCGCTTCGATGGCTTCCTTCGTGAGGTCGCGGAGGCCGCTCAGCTCTTTGCTGGCGTCCTCTTTGTAGCGGGCGGCGTTGACCTGGAAGTGGTCGCCCTGGATGAAGATGGGCCCCTCGTGACCCTCTTTGATGGCGGCCGCGCGTATGTCCGCAGCGTACTCGGCGGGCCGCATGTTCGTGTAGCCGATCTCCGAGCGCGCGATCTCGAACAGGACGGGCCCGACGTCGAGGCGGTGAACGGCGCGAAAGACGGCGCGGGCGGAATCGTAGGCCATGGCGCGCAGGTTGAGGGCGGGAACGGTGAAGCCGGAGACTTCGCCGTGGCCCATCGCCTCGTACAGCGGCTGGATGGAGTGCGCTCGGATGTCGAGCAGCGAGGCGGTGGCGCGAATGGCATGGCGGGCGTAAGCGCGCAGTTCCTCCGTCTCGCCAAAGGCCGCCGTGTAGATGAGGCTGTCGATGCCGTCGCTGCGCAATCGCGACGGGTCGAGAACGCTCTTTACGTTGCGATCACTGAATTCGAGGATATCCTTGAGGTCGCGCTGGAGCTGTTCCACTGACTGGTAGAGCATCTTGGTCCCTCACGAGTGGCTCTTGGTGGAGCTAGCGGGTGAGGCGGCGTGCCAGCTCCAGAAGGGATTGATCGGCGTGTCTGCGCGCGCTGAAAGCTTCCTCCAGCGGGACAAGGCAGGGCTTGCCTTCCTTCTCGCCCACCATCACGCCGCTTTCGCCGCCGGCCAGCGTGTCGACGGCCAGGGCGCCGAACTTGCTGCCGGTGACCCTGTCACGTGCTGTCGGCGCGCCACCGCGCTGGATGTGGCCGAGAACGCAGACGCGATAGTCGCAGCGCAAGCGCTTCCAGACCTGATGGGCGATGGCGAAGGCGCCGCCGTTCTCGCCGCCCTCTGCTACCACAATTATGCTGCTCCGGCGGCCATGATGGAAGCCTGTCTCCAGATGCTCGCAGAGAAAATCGATGTTGGTGTCGACCTCCGGCACGAGCACGTCATCGGCGCCGCCGGCGACGCCGACTTCCAGGGCGATGGCGCCGCAGACGTTGCCCATGACTTCGACGAAGAAGATGCGCTCATGCGATTCCGCCGTGTCGCGGATGCGGTCGATGGCCTCGAGCGCGACGTTTACGGCGGTGTCGAAGCCGAGCGTGTAGTCGGTGCCGGGCATGTCGTTGTCGATGGTCGTCGGGATGGCGATGATCTTCAGGTTGTGCTCCCTCGCCAGCGCTGCGGCGCCGCGGAACGAGCCGTCGCCGCCGAGGACGATGAGGCCATCGACCTTGTGCTCTTCGAGTATCGCCGCAGCTTTGGCGCGTCCCTCCGGCGTCGTGAACTCCTCGCAGCGGGAGGTGCCGAGGATGGTGCCGCCGCGCTGGATGATATTGCCGACGGTGCGTCGCGTAAGCGGCGCGGCTTCATTGTGGAGGAGGCCTGTGTAGCCGTGAGAGACGCCGAGCACGTGGATGCCGCGCTCCGACGCCACGCGGACGATGGCGCGGATGCAGGCGTTGGTCCCCGGGGCGTCGCCGCCGCTGGAGAGAACCGCTATCTTCTTTACGTGGTTGTTGCCGTTGTGCCCGTTTTCACCCAATGCCGTATCCGAGAAGTGACCCCTGTGAGTTCGCTTCTATCTAGGGGAATAGTCGGACGGCTTAGGCTTTGGGATATAGGGGCATGCCCTGAGAAACGGGCGTTGCCCCTCGTGGTCCGAGGTGCCTTCGTATGTTCTGGCGAGGCTATGAGACCCGCTCGTAGATGCTTGTGATTCCCTGGCCGCCGCCGATGCACAGGCTGACGAGGCCGTATCGCCCCTGGCAGCGCTCCAGCTCGTACATGAGCTTGACGGCGAGAATAGCGCCCGTCGCGCCGACGGGGTGACCAAGCGCGACCGCGCCGCCGTTCGGGTTCGTCCTGGCGGCGTCGAGGCCGAGCTCTTTGATGCAGGTGCAGGCGACGGCGGCAAAGGCCTCGTTGATCTCATTCACGTCCATGTCGTCGACGGTGAGGCCGGCGCGCTTCAGCGCCTTCCTCGTCGCCGGGATGGGGCCGTAGCCCATCAGCGACGGCTCGACGCCGGCCTCGGAGCGGGAGACCATGCGCAGGCGCGGCCGGATGCCCAGCTCGTCGGCCTTGCGACGGCTCATGACCACCACGGCCGCGGCGCCGTCATTGATGCTGCTGGAGTTTCCGGCGGTGACGTTGCCGCCCTCCTTGAAGGCGGGGCGCAGCTTGCCGAGCGCCTCCATGTTCGTGTCGGCGCGCGGGCCTTCGTCCGTGTCGATACTCTTCGTCTCGCGTCCGACTTTGACTTCGACGGGGACGATCTGATCCTTGAAGCGCCCTGTCTGCATGGCGGCGACGGCGTTCTGATGGCTGCGTAGCGACAGCTCGTCCTGGTCCTGACGTGTGATGCCGTACTTGTCGGCGAGGTTCTCAGCCGTAATGCCCATGTGAGCGCGACTAAACGGGTCGCTGAGGAGCGAGAGGATGCCGTCTTCCAGTTCGCCGTTGCCGAGGCGATAGCCGTAGCGACCGCGCCGGACGTAGAAGGGCAGCATGCTCATGTTCTCGACGCCGCCGGCGAGGACGATCTCCGCGTCGCCGGTCTCGATCCAGCGCGCTGCCGTGTGGATCGCCTCCAGGCCGGTGCCGCAAAGGCGCGATACGTTGTAGGCAGGCACTTCAATCGGCACGCCCGCCTTCACAGCCGCGTGACGGCCGACATAGGCGTCCTCCATCACCTGGCCGGCGCAACCAAGGATCACCTGATCGATCTGGTCGGGCCGGATCCCCGCGCGCTCCATCGCCGCCTTGAAGACGACTGCCGCCATGTCGGAGGCCGACGTGTTCTGGAAGGCGCCGCCCATGCGTCCGACAGCCGTGCGCGCGCCGCTTACGAGAACGATCTCTTCCATCGGGTCTGCTCCTCGCTATTGTGGTGACTTCTGTTCAGAGTCTAGCGGAGCCGCCTTTTCTCGGCAATCGACGGCAGCGGCGGTTGCGTCGCCGCCGGTAGTTGGCGCACAATTGATCTCGTACGCGGGGGACAGCCACCTAGCCCGATTCCACCCTCGATTGCGGGCAACTTTGGGAACGGCCAGTGACACTGCTTGAACGCATCGACGAGCCGGCGGCGCTCAAGGGACTTTCGCAGCCTGAGCTGGAGCAGCTTGCGCGAGAGGTCCGTGACCTCCTCGTCGGCACCGTCTCTGAGAACGGCGGCCACCTGGCCTCCAACCTGGGCGTCGTCGAGCTAACCATTGCCTTGCACCGCGTCTTCGAGACGCCGAACGACAAGCTCATCTGGGACGTCAGCCACCAGTCCTACGTCCACAAGCTCCTGACGGGACGTCGCGAGCGCTTCTCGACCCTGCGTCAGTACGGCGGCCTTTCCGGCTTCACCTCTAGCGTCGAGAGCCCCCACGACGCCTTCGGCACCGGCCATGCGAGCACCTCGATATCGGCGGCGTTGGGGATGGCTTTGGCGCGCGACCTTGCGGGAGAGCGTCACCACGTCGTCGCGGTCATCGGCGACGGCGCCCTCAGCGGCGGCCTGGCGCTGGAGGCCCTCAACCACGCCAGTCACCTCGACACCAAGGTCATCGTCGTCCTCAACGACAACGGCATGGCCATCTCGCCCAGCATCGGCGCCATCTCCAAGTTCCTCAACCTCTTGAACCGGGCGCCCCGCTACGAGCACGTCAA
>JBEKXP010000155.1:0-4910 GCA_049511815.1 Dehalococcoidia bacterium | reverse complement strand
GAGCCGGCGAAGAAGGCGGCCATCGAGCGGGCGAAACGCTGGGTCGTCGGCATGCAGAGCGATGACGGCGGCTGGGCGGCCTTCGACCGCAACAACAATCGCGCCTACCTGGAGCACGTCCCCTTCGCCGATTTCATCACGCCGCTCGACCCGACGAGCCCGGACATCACGAACCACGGCCTCGACCTGCTCAGCGACCTGGGCGACCGCGGTCCGGCCGCTGCCGCCGGCGTCGACTACCTGAAGCGTCGCCAGGAATCGGACGGCTCCTGGTTCGGGCGCTGGGGCGTGAACCACCTCTACGGCACGGGGCTCGTCCTGCCCAGCCTCGTCGCGGCGGGCGGTGGCGGCGCGCAGGGCCACGTCGAGCGGGCCGCCGGCTGGCTGACGCGCATGCAGCATGACGACGGTGGCTGGGGCGAGACCTGCGCCACCTACCACGACCCGTCGCTGAAGGGCCTAGGGCCGAGCACGGCTTCGCAGACGGCCTGGGCACTGCTCGGGCTCGTCGCCGGCGGCAAATGCGACGCGGCCTGCGTGCGGGCGGGCGTCGATTATCTTCTGCGCAACCAGTCGGCCGACGGCGGCTGGCCGGAGCGCGATTTCACCGGCACCGGCTTTCCGCGGGCCTTCTACCTGCGCTATGGACTGTACTCCACGTACTTCCCGCTGCTGGCGCTGTCGACGGTCCGCTCGAATCGTAAGGAGGCGAATCATGCGAGCAATTGATGAGCGACTCGATTTTGCGGATGTGGAGCCCGAGGAGCGAATCCTCCTGTTGCCGCACTGCCTCCGTCCCAGTGAGGGCTGCCGCGGCAAGCATACGCGCTCCGGCATGGAATGTCCCGACGATTGCGATCTGCCCTGCGCCATCCGCAGCCTGCGCGAGGCGGCCCTGGCGGCAGGCTACAAGGGCGTTTGCATCGCACCCGGCGGACGCCTCGCTCTCCGTTATGTCGAGGAGAAACGCCCGCGGGCTATAGTTGCCGTTGCCTGCGACAAGGAGCTCGCAGCAGGCGTCGCCGGCGTCAAGGAGGTTTCGGAGAAGGGTCTCCCGCTTCCGTCTATGATCGTCATCCCCCTGGCGCGCGACGGCTGCGTCGACTGCGAGGTCGACGAAGAAGAAGCGATCCGCATGATCCGCCTCGGCTGCGACGAATGCGAGCTGCCGCGACGCCGCCGCCGCGCCGGCTGACGCCGCGTCTCTTTCAGCACACTACCTTTCCCCTGTTCACGTAACATAAGTTGCGGTGGCCGCGTTTTTTGCTTAGACTACTCTTCACCGGGCCCCCGTCTTTGCTCGATCGCGGCCGGTCGGCTCCGGCCAACGAAGACCGGTTCATCAGAACGGGAGACCAGCCACGAGGAAGGAAGAAAAGGTGGCGGAGGCGCACCCGGGGCGTGGGCTCCGGCTTCGGCGAATCATGCGTATTGGCCGTCGGCGGCCGCCGTTGCGTCCCTCAGATGGCGACGAACAGACTCCACATGTCGCTCCTCAGGTCGGTCGTTCCCGCGTTCCATTCCTGAGCCGGCGCTTCATCGCCGTCTACATCGGCCTTGCCGTCAGCGCCCTTTTCCTCGGCGCCTACTGGTGGAGCGCTGGCGGCGCTCAAACGCACGTCCGGATCGAAACGCGGGACGGCGTCTATACGGTATTCGTGGACGGCACCCAGCAGGTCAAAGCGTACTGCGACCGCGATACCAGCGGCGCCGTCATCGTCATGATGCCCGTAAGCGATCCCGCGGCCGCTTTACCGCACCCACGCGGACTCGATCGCCTTCGGGTCACGGATGCGGACTCCGGCGCCGTACTCCTCGACCTCGATTCGGCAGCCCTATCGCGCTTGCCCTGGACGCAGAGAGCCGATGGCTGGCTGATACTCAACGTTGGGTCTGCCTTCTGGAGTAACTATATCGTCGATGCCTACTTTGCCAACGCCACTCAAGGATCGATATTTGTGCACGCGTCGGACCCCAGCAATGGCATAGCCTACTCCTTCCGGCCGTACCGCCACTTGGACAACGGACTAGATTATGTTCAAGCCGGCAAAACGCAGCAATGCCCTGTCGATCAGCCTAGCACCATAGGGCCCATCGGCACGGTCGGGGCCAGGGGGCTGCAGATGTCCAAGATACAAACGCTGAAATCCATGGTGGCCATGGTCGTACGCCCGTTGCCGCTGATCTTCGCCGCAGCGCTGATAATGCTGATGGCCGTTGTTGTGCTGCAACTCCTGTGCGTAGGAAGGCTATTGCGACCGCTTGGCAAGTTGCGGTTCGGGGCCGGCAACCTTGTGCTCGTGGTTGCTGCCGCAGCTTTCGGCGTGCTCCTCTACATCAGCCGCGGCGTGAACGGCGGAATGCCGCACGTCCCAGACGAGGTATCGTATGTCTTCCAGGCGAAGCTCCTGGCAACGTTCCACCTCACGACGCCGGCCCCGTCGCCTGCGACGGCCTTCAGTTTCTTCTACCCGAGTCTGCTGGTCAACTCCGGCGGGCACTGGGCCAGCATCTACCCTTTCGGACATCCTCTGGTGCTGGCGATCGGAGAGCTCGTAGGAGCGGTCTGGCTGATTCCGCCGCTACTTGGCGCCCTTTCAATCCTCCTGATCTACCGCGTGGGCAAGCGAATCCACGGTGCGCATGTCGGCGCCGTTGCCGCTGTGTTGCTCGCCTTCTCGCCATTCTTCCAGATGACCGCAAGCAACCTTATGTCCCACAACACCGCCATGTTCTATCTCCTTGTCTCCCTGTTCTTCATCACGGCCGGCTGGAGGCGCAGATCGCTGGCCTATGGGCTCGGCGGCGTCTTTTTCGGCCTACTGTTAAACACGCGGCCTTTGACTGCGTCGGCGCTGGTACTTCCGTTCGGCCTTCTCTTCCTCTCCGACCTCGTGCTCGAACGTGGCCAGCGCATGGCAGTCATTCGAAGGAGTTTCGCGTTCGCCGGCGGCGTTCTTCTGATGGTCGGCGCGACCTACTTGTACAACCTCGGAACGACAGGCTCGTTGAGCAGTGGCTACGGGAGCGGCTCGTCTCTGGAAACCGTAATCGGTTTCGGCAATAAGAACTCGCTGGCGCGTGGGCTGGAGAACGATCAGGCCCAACTCTCGGCCTTGCTGCCGTCGCTGAATGGGTGGCCGCTTTTCGTCGGCCTGGCGCTCGTACCCCTGCCGTTCCTGCTTGGAAGCCGTAGCCGCTGGGATGTCTTCCTGCTGCTGGCCGCGGTATGCGCGATGGGAGTGTGGACGCTGTACGAATCGAGCGGGCTCATGCACGGTCCGCGCTACTGGTTCGAGGCAGTCCCCTTCCTGATGCTTCTTTCGGCACGAGGCCTCACGCTCCTCCAGGAACGCCTGGCCCATTGGGCTCGGCTCATCTTGGGGAGACTGCGCCCAACCGAAGAGCCAATCGTCGTTGCCCGCGCCACCGGATACGCCGTACTGGGAGTCTTGCTGGCGGTAAGCGTTCACGGCTGGATGCTGGGAAAGCACTACGACATCATGCGCAACGATTTCATGCCGCGCACCATTTCCGAGCTGAAAGGCTTCAATGGCGCGGACGGACGACTCCTGCAAGCGGCCGACGATATGAACATCCACAATGCTCTGATACTCGTCGCGCCTTGCAACAATTGGCAATGCTACGGAACGGTCTTTTGGAAGAACTCGCCCGACTTCAACGGCGACATCATCTGGGCAAAGGATGTCCCCGAAATGCGCTACGCGGCCACGTTAGACAAATACGCGGGCCGCAAGATCTATCTAGCCGACTACGGCGCGGACACAATCGTCCCTTATGAACCGCCGCCGCTCTACAACATGCCGCCGGGCTAGACCAGGCTGCTTGCTATGCCCGACTTGTCCGGCGGCTATCGAGAAGGTAACGTTTAGCTGAAGAAGTCCTCGAAAAACGGGAGAGAGTGAATGACGCCGAACTCTGCCGGAGGCCCACCGACACGAGCGGAAGGATCTTCGACAACCGGGCAGGAAGGAATCGTGCCTTCTGAAAGTCTCATCGGCGTTTCTGCCGTCCTTCCTTGCCTGGAGGCCGTAGGGCAAGTTCCGAGGCGTTGATGTGCAGTCGATACTAATGCAGAACGCGTTCCAGGAGTGGTAGAAATCGTAAGCAAACTCGAACGCCTCGTTCCTGATGAAACTCCCATATACATGAGGCATCTGTACCGCCTTCATGAGGCCCGCTACAGGTTTGCGGCGGACCACGTCGCCTCCAAGCAGGTGCTAGACGTAGCTTGCGGAGTCGGCTACGGCGCCGCCCTACTTGCCGATGCGGGCGCCTCGACCGTGTTTGGGGTTGACGTCTCCCGTGAGGCGATCGCTTATGCGCAGTCGCGATATGCCCGCACAAACATTCACTATGTGGTCGCTGATGCGGCGGTGATCGGTATGGCCGACCATTCGGTGGATGTTGTGACATCGTTTGAGACGATTGAGCATCTCGAGAGAGAGAAGACTGAGCCTTTTCTACAGGAGCTACAGAGGGTGCTCAAGCCAGGCGGAGCGGCCTTCATTTCCACACCCAATGGAGAATCTTCCTACAAGCTGGGTGCGTTCCATACGGTAGAGTTCAGCTTCGCTGAATTCCGGTCTCTGCTCGGCCGCTACTTCCCTCAAGTCACCTTCTTCGGTCAGCGGATGATCCCGCTCTGGTACTTGACCCTCGCTGCGAAGGCCAGAAGGTTGCCGCTAATGTGGTGCCTGGATGCGATAGTGCGTGTCATCTTCTTCTCTTCTGTGCAGATAGAGAATGTCCCAGCCAAGGGCGCTCTGCCGATGTTTTTTGTTGCGCAGTGCGTCTCCAGGTGAGTGACGTGGATCAGGTTGGAGACCCCTTGGGCGACGAACGGCGCGACACCCTGAATGGCCCCCCTCACCAGAGAGAGCGCGATG
>JBEKXP010000154.1:0-8637 GCA_049511815.1 Dehalococcoidia bacterium | reverse complement strand
AAGTACGTCGAGGTGCCAAGGCGTTGCCGCCAGCTCGACCTGCTGGACGGGCGACCAGGTGATCCCGTCCTTGCTTGTGGTGTGAAGAACCCCACCGCCGCCCGCCATCCACATGTGGAAGGTGCCATTCACCAGCACGACGGCCGGCGACAGGTAGAGCGGGTAGCTGTCCAAGTTCCAGCGCATAACGGACTGCGGCGCGCTCCACTTAACGCCGTCGCCGGAGGTCACTACGAGAATGTCGTTGGCGTTCTGGTTCGCGCACCGCTTCGACCGCGCCTGCCGCGTGTAGTAGAGGTAAAGCTTGTCGTTGTCCGGGTTATAGACGAGGTCGGGGTCACTGTTGTGGTCGCAGGCTGGCGCCGGAACGATGGGGTTTTGCAGGCCCGGCGGCGGCGACCAGTTCTGGCCGTCATCGGAGACCAGCATGCTGGGGTTCTCGCGCGAGTCGTTACCGTTTGGATAAGGGGTCACGGCCATCCAGTACTTGTGACTGTGCCAGCCCTTGGCGAAGTAAACGACGTCAGGGTGAACGGCCTGCCCCGAGCCGTCGTAGGTCGGGATGTCAAGAGGAGAGGTGGCGTTGTGGAAGGACGGCGGCGAAAAAGGCGTCGGCGAAGCAGCCGGCCGGAACGGATTGAAGGCGGCAATCCCGCCGTGGCAACCGGTGGGCACCAGTGATAGCAGGCAAAGCGCCAGCAGGACGATTCTCTTCCGCAGTCGCCCGGTCCCCCTCTTCCAGACGAAAATCGCTCTCCCAAGGGTGACAAGCGGAGGCGTTTCGGTCAAGAGGGAATTGCAGTGATTTCTCATTCGGTTTGACACCCCGAGGCGACAACGGCTAGAATGCCAGCGCTGTCACTCGACGGCCCCCGCCAAAGCGGTACAGCGATCATTGTGGGGAGCAAGGAGGGAGCCATCCGTGGATGGTGAAGCGCCGGTCGGAGGCGCAGCGGGCCTCCTGGACCGAGTTGCTATCCCGCCGGCCAGCCGCATTCCCATCGTTGGCGCCATCTACGCTCTGGGCGTCGCCCTCTTCCTGACGCTGGAGCCCACGCGCCCGGTCTGGCTGCTGCTGACCACGCTCGTCGTCGGCCTTGGAAGCGACGGGATTGTGCGGGCCTACGCTGGCGGGTCGCTGCGGGGCGCCCTGGACACGGCGCCCTATTTACTAGTGCCGGCGGTCTTCTCCCTTTCTGCCGGATTCTTCTTGCAAGAGACAGTCAGCGGCTACTGGAAGCTTCTAGCCGCCGTAGTCGCCGGCGTAATGATGGGCGGCGTGCTCTACGGCGAGTGCCTCTCGCTGGACATCCTGAGCGAGCTCTATGGAACGGGGCGGTTCATCCTGAACATCGCCAGCTATCTGGCCGCGTTTGGCTTGTACGCCGTCATGTACAGCTACGGCGTTGGCCTGGTGCCGGCGGCGATCTGCGTCGGCCTCTTGACGACGGTACTGGCCGCCGAAATACTGCGCGAGACAGAGCTTATGCCACCGCCGGTGGGGCGAAGGAGCCTGCGTTCTCTTGGATTTGCCCTGACGATCGGATTCGTCGTCGCCGAGGCGAGGTGGGCGCTGTACTTCGTGCCGCTGGAGGGCTTTCTGGCGGCGGTGTTCCTGCTGCTCTTCTTCTACGTTGCCAGCGGCATCGCGCAGCACCATCTGACGGGCCACCTGTCGCGACCGGTCATATCGGAGTACGGGCTTGTTGCGTCCGTCGGGCTGGCGATGGTCATCCTTGGGCGATGGCTCGGCGGTGGCTAGTGCCGGGCGCTTGTAGCGGGCCATGCGGTCTGATAGGATAGGGCGGGTCGGGGTGTAGCGCAGCCCGGTAGCGCACCTGAATGGGGTTCAGGAGGTCGTGGGTTCGAATCCCACCGCCCCGACCAGATTCAAAATCTGCCTCTTATCCGCCGATTCTTCCCCCGAAAACATATGGTTTAGGTGGTCCTCCTCGAATCTAGAGGCCGCGAGTCGTTCCGATTCCCCGTTTGAGATGAGATCTCCAGACTGGTATTCAGGAGTTCTACTTGGCCCGGTCGGGAGTCTGACCCAGTTCTCCAATCGAACTCCGATGAAACTCCAATCGAACTCCGATGAAACTAGAACATGATCGTCTCAAGTGCTGCAGCCGGATCACACTCTGGTCACACTCGCATCACGCGCCTGTCACAGGGCGCCCTGGCTCAGGCGGATAGAACGGTTTCCTAAACCGAAGGGCGCAGGTTCGAGTCCTGCCGGGGGTGCCAAAATCAGATTCAAAAGCCTCTTGTTCGAGTCTTGTTTGGCAATTCCTGTTGCCATTTTGTTGCCGTCGCTCGCGAACATTGGATTCAATTCTGGTTGAATAGGGCTGGGGATTCGTCTCGAAGGTAGTCTGGAGTCGCCTCGGCAGCATCCCGCTCAACCGCCGTCCGCCGGGTAGTTTGCTGAACATAGCCGACTGGGCAGCACTTGAACTCACGCGTTGCTTGAAGAACGATGCGCGCGAGTGGAGTACTAGCTAGATTCGGGCTCCTGATCACTAGATACGAAATCCGGATTCGGAAAATGGTATTCAGGTAGGGCGAATCCCAGCTAGTTCTGGGAGGCCGAATTAGGCTCTGTAAGGAATGGCGCGGACCTCTGGAAGGGGGCGGAACATCGTGAGGGATTCGAAGCCTCGACTCCCGGATCAAAAGTCCGCGAGCTGTTCGGCCCACACTCGGCGCTTTTCGCCGAATCTGCGGGAAGGGTCAGATGGCGCTCTGCGAGGCCGAATCCCGCGGTCTTGCCCGCGTGACATCTGACTGCCGGATTGTATGACGTCTGCCCGGCGGGCATCAAGCCCTCTACCCTCCCGGAACATGGAACCCACACATCCTGACGTGGGAGCCCATGGTAGGCAATGCTCGACTCGAGAGTTGTTTGGTACTGCTCATCTGCCTAGGCGGGCAGTTCAGCGTGATCCACTTGACAAGTCACCCAGTCGGGCATATTATAAGTGAGTGCGCACGCACTTAGGAGCAGCGATGATCATGCCGAACATAAAGGAAGTAACTGTGCCAGAACGTGGCAAGCGTGACAAGAACCTCCGCCAGCGGGCGCTGATCGAGGCGGCGACTGCCATTTTCGCTGAGCACGGCTACGAGGGGGCGACGACGAACGAGATCGCGCAGCGCGCCGGTTGCTCCGAAGGGCTCATCCACCGCTACTTCAGCGGCAAGCGGGGACTCCTGCTCGCGATCATGGACACCAAGGTCGGGGAGGCGGTCGAGGACTTCACATCTGGCGTGCCCGACTCCGGTACCGTCGAGGAGGAGATCGAGCGGATCATCCTGTGGCACCTCAAGATTCTGTGGGAGCGGCGGGAGTTCATGCGTGTTGCCGTGCCTGAGGCAACGATCAGCCCCGAGATCGGCCGCATGGTCTCCGAACGTGTCAACAAGCCACGCGTCAACCTTATCCTCGAGAAGCTCCGGCGGCATCAAGAGGCTGGTCGCATAGGCGATGACGTCGAACTAACGGCGCTTGCCGAGGCGATCGGGGGCCTGGGCTTAGTGCTTGGTTTCTTCGCGCAGGTTGTGGAGGGCATGGATCGCGAGTACGTGCGGCGCGTCGCCATTGGTGCCGCCGCGGTGCTCAGCCGGGGCCTGAAACCAACGTCTCAGGCCAAGAGTAGCGACTAGCGGTCAAAGCGGGAGGAAAAGCGAATGGACACGGTCCGGCAAAAGACGGGGCTGTCGTGGAGGACTTCAAGGCAGATGTCAGCCGCGTCTCCTGGGTCCTCAACGCCTACACTCTCACTCTGGCCGTGGTTCTCATCACCATGGGGCGGCTGGCCGACCAGTGCGGGCGCAAGCGGCTATATCTCATAGGCCTAATGATCTTCACCGGATTCTCGCTACTCTGTGGCCTCTCCTGGGACATAAGCTCGTTGATCGCCTTTCGTGCCTTTCAAGGTGTAGGTGCCGCGATTCTGCTGTCGGTGAGCCTGGCCATGGTGATGACACTCTTCCCTCCCGAGCGACGGGGCACGGCCATAGGCATATGGGCCGCCATCGGCGTCACGGCGGCGGCCGTGGGCCCAACGCTGGGCGGCCTTCTCGTCGAATACCTGAGCTGGCACTGGATATTCTTCATAAATCTGCCCGTCGGCATCCTGGCCCTGTTGCTCGGCTGGATGATCCTCGCAGAGTCGAAGGACCCATCGGCCCCCAGGCAGGTGGATTTCGTGGGCGTCCTTACCCTTTCCATTAGCGCCTTCTCCCTGGTCCTGGCCCTCATGGAGGGTCAAGACAACGGTTGGAACTCTACCTACATCGTCAGTCTCTTCGCTGTCGCGGCGGTGTTCTTCGTTGGCTTCGTCGCCGTGGAGGGGCGCCAGGCCCACCCCATGGTCGACCTTCGACTCTTCCGGAGTGCTGCGTTCGCGGGCTCCTGGCTAACCCTCCTTTATGGTGGGGTTCGGCATGATGGGTGCCATCTTCTTGTTGGTGATCTTCATGGTGAATGTCATGGGCTACTCTGAGTTGAGGGCGGCAATAGCAGTAACGCCCATTCCCGCCACCAGCCTTATTGTCGCCCCCATCACGGGCCGGCTCTGCGACAGAATCGGCTCTCGCATTCCAGCCATGCTCGCTGTCGTCTGCCTGGGACTGGGGCTATACCTGCTGTCCCAGTTGGGCGCCGATTCCAAGTGGGCTGATGTGGCTTGGAGGGCCGTGATCATCGGGGTTGGCCTTGGGCTGGGAAACGCCGCGCTCATTGTAGGCGCCATAAGCGCAGTGGCGCCGGAAAAGGCAGGCGTAGCCTCCGGGGTGATCAACATGGCCCGGCAGCTAGGTTTCGTCTTCGGCATAGCCATCTGCGTTGCCCTTTACTCCGGTGCCCTCCCTGGTCAGCTGAGCGATGCGCGACAAGAGGCGGCAGCGCTCATTTCGGCAGACCAGCAGATGCGGCAACCGGTGAAGGAGAAGGTCCTCGCTGGCGTGGCGCATATTGGGGAGCAGCAAGGTTCACAGTCGGCACCAGACTTGGCGGCCATGGCCGATGAGATGGGGCCCCAAGCTGCCTCACTGCGGCCGCATCTCGAAGAAGTCTCGAACCAGCTTACATCCATCGTTCGCTCGCACGTCGCCAGTGCGTTTGAAGACGCCTTTGTCGTGGCCGCGATAGCGGTCGCCTTTGGCATCGCCCCGGCCCTGTTTATCCGTCGGTCCGGACCGGTGCCTTGGAAAGCAAAGCCACGCGCACGCCGTCGGCGCGCACCTAGGAGGCAGTACATCGCATGCCCATGAGTGATCGGCCCGGCGGGAGCGATACCCTCGCGATCCGGGATGCCGGCATCGTTTGCCACGATCTTACCAAGGTTTACGGTGGCGCGCCCCCGACAGGCGGCTGGGCCGGCGGACCACCCGGCGGCCGCCCCAATGGCGGGCCACCGCCAGGCGCGCCCCGCAAGGCCGACCAATCAGTGCGGGCGGTGGATGCGCTCACGCTCGTCGTGAAGCGAGGCGAGTTCTTCGGGCTGCTCGGTCCGAACGGCGCCGGCAAGTCGACAACCATCGGCATGCTCACTACGCGCGTCATCCCTACCTCCGGGCAGGCGTTCGTCGACGGGATCGACGTTGTCAAGCGGCCGGCGCTGGCGCGGACCCGGCTGGCATCGGTGACGCAGACGATCACTCTCGACCGTAGCCTGACGGTCTTCGACAATCTCTACTTCCACGGGCGGTATTTCGGCCTTTCACGCGGCGAGTCCCGACGGCGTGCGCAGGCGATGATCGAGCGCTTCAATCTCGATGATAAGGCGCACGCGATGGTTGACGCGCTCAGCGGCGGCCTCGCCCAGCGGCTGCAGATCGCTCGCGCGCTGCTGCACGAGCCCGCGGTGCTCTTTCTCGACGAGCCGACCGCCGGCCTCGACCCGCAGGCGCGGCTGGCGCTGTGGGACCTCGCCCGTGAGATGACCCGCAGCGGGCGCACGATCCTGCTTACGACACATGACATGGAGGAGGCCGACGTACTCTGCGAGCGCATCGCCGTAATCGATCACGGCAAGCTGCTGGCGCTCGACGCGCCCGCCAGGCTGAAGGCGACGGTGGGAGCGCAACGAATCGTCACGGTCACGCTGGGGCGAGCTGACGACGGCGCCGCGCGTACGAGGATCGAGCGGATCGCCGCTGTCAACCGCGTCGATGCCGATGGTCGCACCCTGAGGGTCTACGCCGATGTTGAGCAGGGGCTGGTGCCCGCCGTGGTCAACGCCGTGTCCGACGCGGGCGAAGAGCTTCGAGACCTCTCGGTTTCCGAGCCCACACTCGAAGCCGTATATCTCAAGTTGACGGGAAGGGAATACCGGGTATGACCACTCTCGAGCCTGCGCGCCCCACGCCGGCGCTTACGACAGCCATGCAGTTCCGAAGCGCCTTCGCGCTCGTCTCGCGAGACGTCGCCGTGCTGTTCCAGAACGCCGCCACCTTTGTCCTGCGCACAGCGATGCAGCCTGCCCTGTTCGCGTTTGTGTTTGCGTACGTCTTCCCCCGTATCGGCTTCGGCGTCGGTGGCAGCGCGCGCAGCGGCAGCTCAAGCTTCGGCAACGTGCTGCTGCCCGGACTGATGGCGAACACGTTGATGTTCCAGGGCATTCAGGCCGTCGCGCTACCGCTGGTGCAGGAGTTCTCGTTTAGCAAGGAGATCGAAGACCGCGTCATGGCACCCGTCCCGACCTGGGCCGTCGCCGCCGCCAAGATCATAAGCGGTGCGATTCAGGGCTGTCTGGCAGCCATGCTTGTCGTCCCCGCGGTCTGGCTAGCGACCGGCGGCGCAATCGACCCTGATTGGAGTCATCCGCTGACGCTGATCTCGATTGTCGTGCTGGGGGCGCTGTGCGGCGCGTCGATGGGGCTGTTGCTGGGGACCGTCGTTGGCCCCAGGTCGATCAACCTGCTCTTTGCGCTGCTTGTCCTTCCGCTGGCGCTGCTCGGCTGCGTGTACTACCCGTGGTCGGCGCTACACACGCTGCGCTGGCTCCAGATCGCGGTGCTGTTCAATCCGGTCGTTTACCTGAGCGAAGGGCTGCGCGCTTCCCTGGCGCCTCAGTTTGGCCACATCAGCCTGTGGGCTGTGTACGGCCTGCTCATCACCGGTCTCAGCGTAATGACGCTGGTCGGCGAGCGTCTTTTCAGAAACAGGGTGATCAGCTAGTCTGACTGCAGCGCTGGCGCCCTATGTGATACCATCTGCGGAGACAAAGGGCTCAACGTCTTGGAGACAAAGGGCCAAGACGGGCCGAAATGACCGTTTTGGGGCTCGGATAGATTCAACGGGGCGGGCACAATCTTCCCAAGCAGAGGGTCGCGGGTTCGAGTCCCGTTTCCCGCTCCAATTCGACGACTCCCGGACTCCGGGTCCGGTACTCAGCACAGAGAGGACAGCCAAGACGAGAACGCCTACGGACGACGACAATCGTATCTGGATGGGGGCTTTCAGAAGGCCGAAGGCGTTCGAACACCCGGCTCGAAAACTTCGAGTCCGGTGCTAGGGTTGAAGGCATCACCGCCTCACCTGAGTCGCTCCGGTCGAATCTATTCGAAACTCTTGACAAACTCTGGGAAACTCGGCGAGAATTCGTCTCACTTGGAAAGAGAAAAAGATAGGGTTTAAGAGGTCTAGCTAGATTCGGGCTTCTGGTCGCCAGATTCGAATTTCGAATTCGCAAAATGGCTTTCAGGAGGTCGTGGGTTCCGTTTCCGCCATCCCGATCCAGTTCCCCAGGATCAGCCCCAGTCGCCCTCTACCTGATCAAGACATTGCCAAGGAGAGGCACGCGAGGGCCCGGCGAGAAAACGCAACAACAGCGCAAGCTGGGCATGGATGCTGCGCTGCCCGTGGCGTGATGTTGCAGAGCATCTGCCTATCACGCAGGTGAACAAACAGACCCACCTATTGTGGCAAACCTACCTTGGATAGCGAATCGGCTACGAGACTGGTGGCGCCGTCGGCTTCGCCCGCCTAGGCTTGCGAACCCTGTCGCTGGTCCGAGTTGGGCCGGCGTCCCATGCCGCGCGCGATGTCGGCGGTGAAATTAGCGGCTGTTCCCACGACGCCGCGCTGGTGGGGGATGGGGCGCATCGCGTTCGACAGCTCCGGGTGCTTCTCGGCGTAAGCTCGCACCTCCTCCAGCGTCACGCCGTATATGTCGAGCACGCGCTGCAGCTCGCCACGGGCCTTGTCTTTCGCCTCCTGCAGCTTCATCTGCACCCGGCTCTTGACCAGCACCTCGCCGTCTCCTGTCGTCTCGATAGGGATGAATACCGTGTCGGCCAGGTCGCTCACCACCTTCGCCTGGACGCCGTCGCTGATCGTGCTGGGCATGCAGCCGAAAGGCTTGACGGAGATCATCATGTGGGCCTTGGCGTGTCGCACCATGTATATGTGCTTGGTGACCTCCAGGTGGCCCTCGCCGGCGATGAGGCGCTTCTCGTAGTAGCCTTCGGAGTAGCGGTCGAGCGTGCCCATCGCCGGGAAGCCCTGCGGCTTCATATTCATGATGGCGCGGTAGAAGGTGTAGAGGATCTCCCCGAAGTGCTTGCCTGCGCGGAGCCCGAACCAGACGAGCCAGGGGTTGGCCGTGCCCATCCCCTGCGGGTCTGACT
>JBEKXP010000153.1:0-4993 GCA_049511815.1 Dehalococcoidia bacterium | reverse complement strand
TCGCCGTTCAACCGCTACGAGGGGCCGGAGAAGCCGGACCTGCTTATCGTGACGAGCGGCAGCGGCTGGTTCTACGCGCTGGAGGCGGTGAGGGCGCTGGAGCTGGAGAAAAGCGTCGGCATCTTGAAGCTGGCGACGACGTGGCCGCTGCCCGAGAAGCTCGTGCGCGAGCACCTGTCGCGGGCGGCCGAGGTGCTGGTGGTCGAGGAGATCGACCCGTTCCTGGAGGGCAACCTTAAGGAACTCGTCGGCGAGGACCCGGCGGGCATCGGGCCGGTGCGATTCTACGGCAAACGGAGCGGGCACATTCCCGCTTTCGGCGAGATTAACCCGGACATCGTCACGGCGGCGCTGGTGCGAATCCTGGGCATCGAGTACCGCGCCGTCGAGCCGGACTACTCGCAGAAGGCGCTGGCGCTCACTTCGCCATTCACGCACGGGCGGATCGTCGGCTTCTGCGCCGGCTGTCCGCATCGCGCGACGTTCTGGTCGATCAAGAACGCGCTCAAGCTGGACGGGCGCGACGGGTTCGTGAGCGGCGACATCGGCTGCTACTCGATGGCGGTCGGTCCGGCCGGCTATTTCCAGGTCAAAACGATGCAGGCGATGGGCTCCGGCACGGGGATGGCCTGCGGCTTCGGCAAGCTGGCGGAGTTCGGCTTCACGCAGCCGGTGCTGACCGTCTGCGGCGACTCCACGTTCTATCACGCGACGATACCGGCGATTATCAGCGGCATCTATAACAAGGCCGACTTCACGCTGCTCGTCCTCGACAACAGCGCGACGGCGATGACGGGTTTTCAGCCGCATCCGGGCACGGGCCGCAGCGCTACCGGTGAGATGACGACCGTCGTCGACATCGCGACGCTGTGTCGTGCCCTGGGCGTTCGCGTCGAGGAGACGGATCCGTTCGATTTGCGAGGTACGACGGAGAAGCTGCTCGACCTGATGCAGGACGAAGGCGTGCGCGTGCTCGTCGTCAAACGTGAGTGTGCACTGGTCCGCGCCCGCAAGGAGAAGCCGGCCTTCAAGATGCGCGTCGACAACGAGCGCTGCCTCGGCGAGAGTTGCGGCTGCTCGCGACTGTGCGTCCGCGTCTTCCAGTGTCCGGCGCTGATGTGGGACATATCTCAAGGCGTCGCGGGCATCGACGAGGTGCTGTGCGCGGGCTGCGGCGTTTGCGCGGACATCTGCCCGGCGGGGGCGATCATCAGGGAGCCGGCGTGATGACAGAGAGGGAGCCGCTTAACATAATCATCACCGGCGTCGGCGGGCAGGGGAACGTCCTTCTGTCGCAACTCGTCGGCAAGGTGCTGGTGCGCGGCGGCTTCCACGCAACGATAGGCGAGACGTATGGAGCGTCGCAGCGCGGCGGCGCGGTGATGAGTCATCTGCGGGTGTCGCGGCAGATGCAGTACGGGCCGCTTATCGGCGAAGGGCAGGCGGACGTAATCGTTGGGCTGGAGCCGATCGAGACGCTGCGGGTGCTGGCACAGTACGGGAACGCGGATGTCACGGTGATCACGAACTCGCGGCCGGTGTTCCCGGCGGCGGTGAGCAGCGGCGGCGCGAAGTACCCGACGGCCGAGGAGATCGCCAGCGCGCTGTCGGAGCTGTCGAGCCGGTCGTGGGTGGTCGACGCGACGGACATTGCGCTGGAACTGGGCCCGCCGATCCTGGCGAACGTTGTGATGATGGGGACGCTGGCCGGCAGCGGGCTCCTGCCGCTCGGCGCGGAGGCGTTCGAGGCGGAGCTGCGCGAAAGTATGCCGGCGGACCGCCTGGAGATGAATCTGGAGGCGTTCCGACGGGGGATGGCTGCGGTCGGTTCCTAAGGCGTCTCGGTTTCGAATGAATAAGGAATTCTGAGGGATAAATCCCTCAGCCTCATAGGATTGCGCGAGGCAAAGCCTCGCGCGGACACCACGTCGCTACAAGCAACGAAGCCCTCAGGTTACGTCGCAGTCGCATCGTCCCTGCGAGACGGCAGTGCGAGGTGCGCTGATCGCGCTTGGGGTTGCGCTCCTCGCACTGCCGTCTCGCCGTAGATGATACGCCGGGCGCGTTAGCGCTCTGCCTTCGACTGGATGTATGATCCCCCCGATTCCGATACAACGGAGCGGACGATGGCGCAAGGCGCGTTTCAGGGGATCAAGGTCGTCGAGCTAGGCGGCATGGTCTCCGGAGCATACTGTGGCAAGCTCCTGGCCGACATGGGCGCCGACGTCGTCAAAGTCGAAGAGCCCCCGGACGGGGATCCCGCCCGACGCCGCGGCCCTTTCCCCGATGACGTGCCGCACCTCGAACGAAGCGGCCTCTTCCTTAATCTGAACACCAGCAAACGAGGCATTGCCCTCGATGGCGCTGGCCCGGCGGGTCGCGACGTCCTGAGCCGGCTCGTCGCCTGGGCGGACGTTCTCATCGACAATCATCCTGTCGGGTGGCTCGAATCGCTCGGCCTCGACTGGGAGACGCTGCACGGGCGCCACCCGAAGCTTGTCGTCGCCTCGATCACGCCTTACGGGCGCACCGGCCCGCGCTCCGGCTTCAAGGGGACCGATCTCACCGGTTACCACTCCGGCGGCGTCGGTACTCTGCTGCCGCCGCGCTCGTCGGACATCAGCCGACCGCCCGTCAAGACCGGCGGCTATCCGACCGGCTATCACGCCGGCCTGACGGCGGCGTTTGCCATCGCGGCAGCGCTGCTCGGCTGCGACGACGGTGACGGTAGCCTTATCGACATCTCCGAGCAGGAGAGCATCCTGTCGCTCATCCGCGGCGTCCTTGCCAACAACGTCCACCAGCGCGTGAGTTGGAGTCGCGTGACCGACCGCCCGCCCTACATGGGACGCATGGAGTGCGCCGATGGCTACATAGTCCTGTTCATTGTCGAAGACTCGCACTGGCGCGGTCTCGTCGAGCTGATGGGCAACCCGGACTGGGCCTCCGGTGAAGAGTGGAATAGCTTTCCATACCGGATGGGCCACCTGTTCGAAATTGGCGAGAAGATGGACGAATGGGCGAAGACCCAGAAGAAGGAAGACTTTCACCACCAGGGCTCCGCCAGGGGCTTCTCCGTCGGCACGATGTACAACGCCGAAGAGGTGCTGAACAACCGCCAGTACTTGGCGCGCGAGTACTTCGTCGATGTCGACCACCCGCAAGCCGGCAAGCTCCGATACGCCGGCTGGCCCTACAAGATGACGGCCTCACCGCCACGGGTCAGCCGCCCGGCGCCGCTGCTCGGCCAGCACAACGACGAAGTTCTGCGCGATGTCCTCGGCTATTCCGATGCCGAATGCCGGGGGCTCCGCGAGTCCGGCGCGATCTGGAAGGATGCCACGCCGTGAGCCAGCAACGACTGCCACTGGAAGGCGTCCGCGTGGTCGATATGACCTGGGTGTGGGCAGGCCCCTTCTGCAGCATGCTGCTCGGGGCGCTTGGCGCCGAGGTCATCAAGATCGAGAGCCGCGACCGCCTCGACTTCTTCCGCCGCTACGTCATCTGGCCTCTCGCCGATGCCGCGCCGACCGATTTGGGCACCGAAGAATCGATGATGTTCCTCATTGCTAACATGAGCAAGCTCAGCGTCACGCTCAACCTGGCGCGACCCGAAGGGATGGACCTGCTGAAGCGCCTGATTGCCGTCGCCGACGTGGTCGTCGAGAATATGCGGCCCGGCGCCATGGAGCGCATGGGCCTCGGCTACGAGGCGCTATCGCGGATCCGGCCGGGGATCATCATGCTCTCGTCCAGCGCCCGCGGCGGCGAGGGCCCGGAATGCAACTACGCCGGCTATGCCGCCGTGAACCATGCCGTCGGCGGCGGCGCCTACATCACCGGCTATGCGGACGGCCCGCCGGCCCACGCCGTCGGCGACGTGGACATTATGAACGCGACCGCCTCCGCCTTCGCCATCCTCGCGGCTCTCCGTCATCGCCGGCAGACGGGCGAAGGCCAGTTCATCGACTTTTCGCAGTGCGAAGGCGTCACCTCCCTCATCGGCGAGGTGCTCCTCGACTACCAGATGACTGGCCGCATCCCGGGCCGCAAAGGCAACAGCGGCGAGCTGATGGCGCCGCACAACGTCTACCCCTGCTGGGGAATCGACCGGTGGCTGGCTATCGCGGTCGAGACCGACGCGGAGTTTGCTGCTCTCTGCGAGGTGATGGAGATGCCGCAGATCGTGGCGGATCCCCGCTTCGCCGACGCAGCGTCTCGCAAGCACAACGAGGCGGAGCTGGACGAGATCGTTGCTTCATGGACACGACGTCAGGACCGCGACCACGCGGCCAATCGCCTCGGCGCCGCCGGCGTCGCTGCCGCGCCCGCCCGCGATGGACAGGACCTCTTCCGCGACCCGCACCTGCGCGAACGGGGCGCCTTCGTCGAGGTGGAGCGCCCCGACGGCAGCGGCAAATACGATCTGGTGGGGATGCCCTGGAAGATGTCAGGCTGCGAACCGCGACTGACGCGCGCGCCCACGCTCGGCGAGCACAACAGCTACGTGCTGGAGAAGGTGCTGGGCCTGGCGCCGGCCGAGATCGAGCGACTTCAACGAGAAGGGGTCATTGGCTGACGGGCCGGCGACCAGGGAAGGTGCGCCCTTGAGCGACGAGGAACACTTCCGGCGGCTGGAGCGAATGTTCGCCACCGCTCCGATCAACGAGTACTTCCGGCCGACCATGCGCGTCTCGGAAGGGCGCGCCGTCATAACGATGACGGTCCGGCGCGACTTTTTCCACGCCGCGAATGCCGCCCACGCGGCGCTCTACTTCAAGGCGTTGGACGACGCAGCGTTCTTCGCCGTCAGTTCGCTGGTGCCCGACGTGTTCATGCTGACCGCGTCGTTGAACGCCCATTTGCTGCGTCCGGTTTCGGAGGGAGAGATCACGGCCGTCGGAGAGGTCGTCCACCGTTCGCGGCGGCTGTTCATCGCTGAGTCGAAGCTTTCCGACTCTGGGGGCAGGGAGCTTGCCCGGGCTAGCGCCAC
>JBEKXP010000152.1:0-4998 GCA_049511815.1 Dehalococcoidia bacterium | reverse complement strand
TCATCGAGCACGACATGGACCTCGTGGCGCGACTGTGCAACCCTGTCATCGTCATGAGCAGCGGCGAGAAGATCGCCGAAGGGACGCCGGACGAAGTGGTGCACAACGAGCAAGTGCTGGAAGCATACCTGGGAGGGCAATACCGGTGAGCGTCATCCTTGAGGCCGACGGCATCGTTAGCGGCTACGGCGAGGTGGACATCCTTCACGGCGTCTCGCTGCTGGTCGACGAAGGAGAGGTCGTCTCGGTCATCGGCCCGAACGGCGCCGGCAAGTCGACCCTGCTCAAGGCCTGCTTCGGCCTGCTCAAGCTGCGCAAGGGCAAGCTCCTCCTGCACGGCGAGGACGCGACCGGTCTGCCGCCCCAGAAAATGGTGCGAAAGGGCGTCTCCTTCGTGCCGCAAAGCGAAAACGTCTTCCCCTCCCTCACCATCGTCGAAAACCTTCAGATGGGCGCTTTTATCGCCAGGGACGGCTTCAAGCGACGGCTGGACGAGATCTACGGTCTCTTCCCTGCCCTCGCTGAGCGCCCGAACGTGAAGGCTGGCAAGCTCTCCGGCGGCCAGCGCCAGATGCTCGCCCTGGCCCGCGCGCTGATGCTTGAGCCGCGCCTCCTATTGCTGGACGAACCGACCGCCAGCCTCTCGCCGAAAATGGTCGGCGACATACTGGATAAGATCCGCGACATCAATCAGAAGGGCGTGGCAATCTTGATCGTCGAGCAGAACGCGCGGGAAGCTTTGGCGCTCTGCCATCGCGGCTACGTGCTGGTGATGGGCAAGAACGCGATGGAGGATACCGGCCAGAACCTCCTCAACAGCGAAGAGGTCGGCAGGCTTTATCTCGGTGGATAGGGGCGGTAGATGGCAGAGCTAATTGTTGTCGGGCTTATCGTGGGCAGCATCATAGCGCTGGGCGCGATTGGTCTGACGCTCGTCTACGGCATCCTCAAGTTCGCGAATTTCGCCCACGGCGATCTCATGACCCTGGGCGCGTATATCGCTTTCCTGGCCTTCAAAACCGGCGGCCACCTTGGCCCCCTGTCCTTTGGCCCCGGCATGATCGCAGCGATCCTGGCGGCCATGGCGTTCGTTGCCGTGCTGTGCGTCGTCATCGACCGCCTCGTCTACCGGCCCCTGCGACGGCGAAACGCCAACCTCGTCATCTTGGCGATGGCATCGCTGGGTATGGCAATTATCCTACGGAGCGTCGTCTACCTTCGCTGGGGCCCCGACACGCACTTCTACGTCACCGGCATCCAGCAGGCGCACAACTTCCCCCTCGGAACCAAGTTGAAGCCGGACCAGATGTTCATCGGCGTCGTTGCGGTCCTCTCCGTGTTGCTCGTATACCTGCTGCTCTATCGCACCAAGCTGGGCCGGGCAATGCGCGCGACCGCCGACAACATGGACCTGGCGCGCGTATCCGGTATCGACACGGAGCACGTGGTGGTCTGGACATGGCTGATCGGCGGATCGCTTGCGGCGCTCGCCGGCGTGCTGCTGGGCATTCAGTCGCATCTCATGCCCGAGATGGGCTTCGACTTCCTGCTGCCGCTGTTCTCCGCCGCCATTCTGGGAGGCGTGGGCAGCCCGCACGGCGCCCTCGTGGGCGCGTTCACCGTCGGCATCTCGCAGGAGCTTTCGACGGAGTGGATTTCGCCAGCCTACAAGCCGGTGATAGCGTTCGTGCTCCTCTTCGCCATCCTGCTCGTGCGCCCGCAGGGGATTTTCGGAGCGAAGAAGCAATGATAACGAGTTTCTTCCACGACATGATTAACCCTGCCTACATGGCCGGCTTCCTGACGCTGGTGGTGATCTACGGCGTGTTTGCCGTTGGCCTGAACGTGCACTGGGGCTACACCGGCATATTCAACTTCGGCGTGGCGGCCTTCTTTGCCGTCGGCGCCTATACAACGGCGATTCTTACGAGCCCATCAGCGTCCGGCGCATACGAGACCTATATCGGTGGCTATCAACTGCCATTCGTCGTCGGTCTCCTGGGTGCGGGTTTCGTCTGTGCCATCCTCGCGTTCATCGTCGGCATTCCCACCCTGCGGTTGCGTGAAGATTACCTTGCCATTGTCACCATCGGCGTCGCGGAATCCCTCCGTCACGTCTTCGTCAACGAGGATTGGCTGGTCAACGGGACGCGCGGCATGATCAGCATTCCTCAGCCGCTGCACAATCTGGTCGACACGACCGACTACCGGTACGTATATCTCGCAATTGCCGCATTCGTTCTGCTCATCGTCTACGTGGCCGTTGAACGGGGGATTCGCTCGCCGTGGGGCCGCGTGCTGCGCGCGATCCGCGAGGACGAGACGACAGCGGAGGCGAGCGGCAAGAACATCTTCGCCTTCAAGATGCAGGCGTTCATGCTCGGCGCCTTCATCATGGGAGTCGGCGGCGCCCTTTACGCCCATTACGTGCGGGCAATAACGCCAGACACTTTCGTGCCGATGTTTGCGACGTTCCTCATCTGGGTCATGCTTATCGTCGGCGGCAGCGGCAACAACAAGGGCGCTATCCTGGGAGCGTTGGTCGTATGGCTAATCTGGGACCGAACCGGTGCGCTCGTCAGCAACTCGCAGGACCCGCGCATCTTCTACGTGCGGAACCTGCTCATAGGCGTGCTGATCGTCGGCGTCATCCTGCTGCGGCCGAAGGGCATTCTCGGCGAAGAAAAGAGAGTGTCGGTGTACGCCGGCAAGGAGAAAGAGCGGCCGCGGCCCGTCGAAGAGGCGCCGGATATCGCGTCGGCAGCGGCAACAGAGGACGCAGTGGACGGCGGCTGACCAGCTCTTAGCTCTCGAAATGAGAAGAAACACGGCCCGAGGAGTTCTTCCTCGGGCCGTGCCGTGCTCTCTTGAAAGAGCTTCTATGGCGATGGTGTGGGCATGGTAACCGCTTCCGTGCTTACGTCGACGATTTGTCCGCCGGAGTACTTCCAGATCTTGATGTACCCAGAGGGCAGGTCGCCGTTCTTGTCCCAACCGGAGAATCCGGAAGCGCCCTGGTAGTTGATCGGCTTGCCCTGGTGGATCAGGTCCAGCGCCTGCTTGATGCCTGCCGCGCCGGATGTGACCTTCGTGCCGCTCGGGTCATTAAGGGTGCGCATGGCATCGCGGATCTTCAGCGGGTCAGTCGACTGGGCCTTCTCGGCTCCGAGTGCGACCATAATGACCGCGTCGTAGGACTCCGCGATGTAGGGCAGGTTCGGCAGAGGGCCATAGGCGGCTTCGAACTCCGACTGCCAGTCAGTCGGAATCGCGGCGGCCGCGGAAACGGTGCCCTCCATGCCTTCCAGCTTGTCGGCGCCGACGGCCGTGATGATGTCCTTGGACTGGGTCCCGTCGCAGAAGAGTACTTGCTTAAGGAGGCCGTTGTCAAAGCCTTCCTTCAAGTAGACCTGAGCGCTCTGCGGGTAGCTCAGAGCAGCAACCGCGTCGGGGTTGCCGGCTGTCGCCTTTTGAAGCTCCGACAGGTAAGAGGCCTGCTCCTGCTCGTGCGGGACTGTCGCCGGCACCGTGCCACCCAGCGCCTCGAAGGCCGCCTTGAAGTTGTCGGACAGCCCCTGGCCGTAAGCGTTGTTCACGTAAAGGGTGGACACCGATTTGTAGCCCAGTTGGTTGGCCAGCTTCGCCAGTACGAGGCCCTGGGCAGCGTCGGAGAGAGTGGTCCGGAACAGGAGGTCGTTATCCTGAACGTCCGTGAGCGCCGGCGAAGTCGAGGCGGGAGAGATCTGGAGAATCTTGTCCGGAACGGTCACGCCTTCTGCGACAGCCAGTGTCACACCGCTGGACAGCGAACCGATGATGGCAGATACACCGTCGCTCTCGACGAGCTGCCGTGCGGCATCCACAGCCGGGGCGGACGAAGTCTGCGAGTCGGCCTGCTTAAGTACGATGTCCTGCTTCATGACCCCACCGTTGTCGTCGATGTCCTTTGCCGCCAGCTTGGCGCCGTTCAGCATGTTCGGCCCGAACTCAGAGAGGTCGCCGGTGAAGTCGAAGAGTATGCCGACTTTGAGCTGGCCCTTTGCGCCCGGCGCGCTGGTGCCGCCAGGCGCGGTGGTGCCAGCCGGCGTGTTGGATGTTTGCTGCTTACTGCTGCCGCCGCAGGACATCGCCACCAGCGAGAGGATGCCTACGAGGGACAGCACCACTAACCAAAAGCGCCTTCCATGCGCGCTTTTTTCCTTGCTGTGCTTCATGTTCTGGACCTCCTTTTTGGCCTCTCAAACGTTACATGCAGACCCGCAAACCGTCTCCGGACTAAAGTCGAAAGGACGGCGCTAAGTAAGCGGATTCTAAGACCGGCTGATGTTTCGGTCAAGGCCTAGAGCTCAGCCGACAGCCACTCAATATGGCTCGGTGACGCGCAAGCTGGTTCGCCGCCGCTGGTATCGACTCGAATGCGGGGGCTATAATGCGGGCCAGATGAAAATGAAGCTGCCTTCTCCTGCTCTTCTCGCGCTTTTCCCCCTTCTGCTGGCTGTCGCTGCCGCCGGCGACCGTTGCCATTCCTCGAAAACCTCGTCGCCAACGCCGGAAGGCCGTGTCGAGCTTCTGGATTCGATCCCGCATTCAGACAACGCATGGACAGAAGGACTGCTGGTCAGCGACGGCGCTCTCTGGGAGAGCACGGGGCTGAAGGGCAAGTCGCAAGTGCGGGCGCTGGACGAGAAGACCGGCGCGGTGCTCTGGTCAGTCCCGAACAACGAGGGGTTCTTCGGCGAAGGACTGGTGCGGGCTTTCGGGAAGACGTACTTGCTGACGTACACGGAGGGCGAAGCCTACCTCTTCGACCGCAGCGCCGCGAACCCCTACACGCCCTTCGCGAGTTATAGCGGCGACGGCTGGGGCCTGACGGCGACGGATAAGTGGCTTGTGAACTCCAACGGCAGCTCGACGCTGTACTATCGCGATCCGCAATCATTTGCGATTGTGAAGCAGGTGTCCATAGCGTTCGAAGGCCAGCCGGTCGAAATGCTCAAC
>JBEKXP010000151.1:0-5114 GCA_049511815.1 Dehalococcoidia bacterium | reverse complement strand
CGTTCCGCCGGCGTCCAGCGGGTTGCGATAGCTACCGCCGACGATGTTGAAGAAGCCTGCCAGCGCCGCATACGACCGCTCGCTGAGGAGCGGAACCTCCAGCCCCTCGCGCTCGAAAGCGTCCGTTATCACCACCGACTGCCCGCCGGTGAGCGCTATGAGTCCCATACGACGCCCCGTCGTCGGCTTCGTGAACAGCAACGCCTTCACCGCGTCCAGCGTCTCGTCTAGGCTGTCCGTCGCGACGACGCCGGTCTGCCGCACCAACCCCCGCCAGACCGCTTCCGACGTGGCCAGCCCGCCCGTGTGCGAGAACATCGCCCGCCGGCCGCCCTCCGACAGACCGCCCTTCCATACTACCACCGGCTTCAGCGGCGTCGTGCGACGCAGCACATCGAACAGGCGATGGCCTTCCTGAACGCCTTCCAGGTACATTCCGATGACCTTCGTTTCCGTATCTTGCGCCAGGTAGGCCAGATAGTCCGCCGGCCCGACCACCGCCGAGTTCCCCGCGCTCACCGACTTGCTTATCTTTACGCCCTGCGCCGCGCCGATGAGGCTGAAGTTGATCGCGTGCGTGCCGCTATGCGAGATGAAGCCGACGTCGCCCTCGTCGCCGGCCGGCTGCTCAACGGACTGACGCACGCCCAGCCGGCGATTGTAGATGCCCATGCAGTTCGGTCCGATGAGGACGATTCCGCCCTCGCGCGCCGTGGCCGCAATCTCCTTCTGAAGGCGCATGCCCTCATCCTCGCCCGTCTCGGCGAATCCCGAGGTGAACAGCGAGACGCCGCCCACCTTCTTCGCGACGCAATCGGCGACGACGCGCGGCGCTATCTTTCGCGGCACCGCGCAGACCACGTAGTCGATCTCGCCCGGCACGTCGAGGAGGCTGGCGTAGTTCGAAACGCCCAACTCCACGATGCCCGGTATCTCGTTCGGGTCGATCTGGACGGAGTAGACCCTGCCCTTGAACGGGCTCATGTTGCGCAGCCAGAAGTAGCCCATCGCCCGCTTGTCGCCGACGACGGCGACGCTGCGCGGATTCAACACTCTGTCCAACTGGGGAAGGATGTCGTTCAAGACGGCCGGCTCCGTCCGGGTATCGTGCGTGCCGTCAAGAAAGGATGACGCGCGCGTCGACGGCCACCGCGCCGTCCTTGTAGGCGAAGATGGGGTTCAGGTCCAGCTCGGCGATCTCCGGGTGCGCCTCGACGAAATCCGACAAGCGCAGTAGCAGCTTCTCCAGCGCCGCCACGTCCGCCGGCTCCTGCCCGCGGTATCCCTCCAACAGCGGCCGGCCCTTGATATCCTGCACCATCTGGCGGGCGTCCCGAGGCGTTATCGGCACTAGGCGGAATGACACGTCCTTCAGTACCTCGACGAGGACGCCGCCGAGACCGAACATCAGCACCGGCCCGAACTGCGCGTCCTGGCTCATCCCCATGATCACCTCGATGCCGGGGCGTGCCATCTTCTGCACCGACACGCCGTCGATCCGCGCGTCGGGCTGCGCCTTCTTCGCCGCCGCAACGATCTCCTCGAACGCCGCCTTCGCCTCCGTCGCTGAGCCCACGTTCAGCTTGACGCCGCCGACGTCGCTCTTGTGGGTGATGTCCGGCGACACAACCTTCAGCGCCACCGGGAAGCCCATCTCTTGCGCGACCGCTGCTGCCTCGTCCGCGCTGCTTGACAGGCGGGCGCGGGCCGTCGGAATGCCGGCCTCCTCCAGGATGTCTTTCGACTCCACCTCCGTCAGCAGCTTGCGGCCGTCGGTCCTTGCTCTGTCGATGATGCTGGCGATGCTCATGGGGCGCTCCATTCCAGATAAGATGACGCGCCCGTATCTTAAGGCGCGGGCCGAGAAGCAGTCAACGGAAGCCGGCGTTAACTTATCCAGTTCCTGCGCGTTATACGAAATATCAAGGGCAAGGTGGCGAGCCCTCTCCCCGCGATGGAGGGAATCATGCACAAAAGACTCGTGCTCGTAGGAATCTGTGTCGCCGTCGCGCTCACGGCTGTTGCCCTGAAGGGCGTCAGCCCGGCGGTCGGGGCCGGCGGCGGCACCATCTCCGGCCGCTTGATCAACGATGTCGACGGCGACGGCAATCCCGACGACGCTGCTGAGCCGGGCCTCGCCGGCTGGCGCGTCGAGCTTGCGGAGGGCGCTGACCAGGGAACCCCACAAACGGTAGAGACCAAAACCGACAGAAACGGCGAGTACCACTTCGATGATCTTCCACCCGGGCTCTACGCCCTGTCGATACCCTGTGACCAGCAGCCGCACTTGTGGATAGCTACCTGGCCCGCTGCCCAGACCTTCAGCGCAGTCACCCTCGACGCAGGCGCGGATTCAGAGCCGGTCAACTTCCTGCTGAAGCTCGTCGACCAGGCGCCGCCGGCAAATGGCAGCATCAACGGGCGCCTGACCTGGGATCAGAACCGGAACGCTCAGGCCGATCCGAACGAAGGGGGCGCAGGGGGATGGACCGTACGCGTATCTTTCCCGGACGCTCCCCAGTGCTTCCCCGTCGAAGACCAAGTTGTTAGCACATTGTCCGACGGGTCCTTCCGCGTGCCCGGACTTATGGCCGGAACGTATCTCGCGACTATCTCTCCGCCTGCAGGCGCGGTCATGCCATACGTCCTGGATTATCCCGGTACATCCGATCATGCCGCAGGCTGGGGTGGCTGGGACATTTACAATTACAACGCCGAAGTCGAGGTGCCCGGAGGTGGCATCGTCAACCTGGTTGTGGGGATCGTCGATCTCGCAGGTACCGGGTCGGTTTCCGGCCAGTTGTACTGGGACAAGAATCAAGACGGGACGCGAGGCGCCGACGAGCCAGTCGTTGCTTGCGATTGCGCGGTTGAACTTATGGTGAATACTCCTCATGGCTTTGCCGCCATCTCAGGAGATCTGACGGCGAGCATCGGGAATGGCAGCTACACCTACTCCGGTCTGGCAGCCGGCGAATACCGCGTCTTCGTGTGGCCCAGGACGGTCCCCGAGGCAGGCGGAGACAGCATGAAAGACGTCACGCTCTCGGCTGATCAGAGTCTGAACAACGTCGATTTCGGGCTGTGGTTCACCAGCGATCAAGCCACTCCCACCGTCGTGCCTGGCTCCGGCCCGCCGACCCCCGTGCCGACGTCCGCGTCCGCTCACATAACCTCGCCGAACACCGGCAGCGGACCGCAGCCGGCCACAAGCAGCACCTTTGCCGCCGCCTTCGCACTCGCCTTCGTCGGCGCCGGCGCAGTCACGCTGACGATTGTCGTCAGGCGACGACGTCGCTCCTGAGGCCAAGGGGGACCTGATGAACAGAAAGGTGTTATCGATAGCCATCGTCGTTTCCGTTGCGCTCACGGCTGTTGCCCTGAAGGGCGTCAGTCCGGCAGCTGGAGCCGGCGGCGGCACAATCTCCGGGCGCGTCGTCAACGACGTCGACCAGGACGGCGTTGCGCAGGCTGGCGAGCCCGGCCTCTCGGGCTGGCTCGTCACCCTCGATCACTCAGGCGAAGCGTCCCGCGAAGCTCACACCGACTCCAACGGGCGCTTTAGCTTCAGCAACCTCTCCCCCGGCGATTACGACGTCGATCTCTCCTGCGACGGCCAGCCAAGCCTCTGGGGCGCGACTCCCGGTGAGACCACCGGTTTCTCTTTCACCCTTGAAGCCGGCGCCGATCGCTCAGACATCGACTTTCCGGTCGTCCCCATCGACACGCCGCCGTCTCGCCCTCACACCGCTACGATTACCGGCAGAGTTGTGCTCGACGAGAACCGCGATGGCAACCCGGACAACAGGGAGCCGGGCGTGGGCGGCTGGCCGCTCATCGCATCCCCGGTTGATGCCCTGAACACCGTGTGCTTCTCAGAATCGGATGAGCAGACCAAGACCGACTCCAGCGGTCACTTTACCTTCTCCGGGCTTGCGCCCGGCCAGTATTCCCTAAACGAAGACCAGAACCAGCAGGCCCCCCTGGAAGTGTGGGGCGAATACGGTCCGGGGAAGGACGTCTCCACCGGTGCCGGAGTCAACATACTGTTGGGCGCTCCCGTGGATACGCAGGCCGGACGCACGTCCGAGGCGACGATTGGCGTCATATCGCTGAAAGGCACGGCTTCCATCTCCGGCTCAATCTACGCTGATCTGAACAAGAACGGCAGCCGGGACCCGGATGAGCCCGTCGCCAAAGACGGCTGCTGGGTAGCGCTCGCCTATCGAGTTGGGGACGCCTATGTGGGCGTCTCTCCGTTCTTGCAGCACTTTGACTTCGACAACCCCCCGTATCATTTCTCGGGGCTGGCTCCTGGCGGCTACTTCGTCGGCGCGCTGTTTCAGTTAGCCCAGGCGATCAACCCGCCGCCCGACCTGAATTACGGGGAATCGCACACGTTGGTCACGCTCTCTGAAGGGCAGCAGCTGACGGGCGTCGATTTCGGCTTCGAATCGATTCCGCCCAACCTGCTCGCCGAACCGACGGTTGAGCCCTCACCGACGCCGCAGCCCGCCGCAGACACCCCGGCCGCGGCGACGCCACAGCTCTTGCCCGGCCCGAACGGAGGTTCCGGGTCGCTCGGGGTGATCGCTCCACCGTCAACCGGCGGCGGCCCATCGGCAAGAGTCGGCTACGACGAACGTGACCTCGTCGTTCTGCTCGCCGCGGGCTCGACGCTGCTTGGCGCGGGAATTGTCGCCTTCAGAAGAAAGGGAGTCTTGGGCTGACAGTTCGCTGGTCTTTGCTTGACAATGATGGTATAATCACTGACGCGTCTTAGCATATTGCCAGCGGAGCGGCCATGGTCAGCCAACCCTTCGACAACTATCTGGACCTCGTGGAGGCTGCGCGCGAGCTCAACATCCACCCCCAGAGCTTGCGACGCCTCATCAAGCAGCGGAAGGTTCCCGCGCTAATCTTTGCCGGCAAGTACCTCATCGAGCGCGACAAGCTGGAGATGTTCAAGACGAACTACGACCCGCGACCCGGCCGCAAGCCGATCCGGCGCCTGCTTTAGCGTCCCACTGCCGTCTGCGAACTCGGTTCGATTCTCGAGGCACCATAGAGGAAGGTTGCTCTTAGCGATTCGGTTCGTGCGTCCGCCTCCGGCG
>JBEKXP010000150.1:0-5168 GCA_049511815.1 Dehalococcoidia bacterium | reverse complement strand
CGCCGTGCGGCACGAGCGGCGAGCTGGGGATGATGCGATGACCGCGCGCCTGGAAGAAGTCGAGGAAGCGCTTTCTAATCTGATCGCTGTTCATTGTCATCGAGAGACAAGTCTAGCAGAACCAAGGTTGCGCGTCACCACGAGGGCGCTGCCACAAACTCCCCGAGCGCGCCCACGTAGGGTCGGGGCTCCGTACCCGACCAGCCCAACGCCCGGCGTTCAGCGCGTGTAGCATCCGACGCCGCCGAACACGCGAAGCGATGCCGCGTCCTTCAGGGCGCGGTGGTGTTCTTCCTCCTCTGGCGCTCGGCACCCAACATCCCGTCCGGCGAGCGCTCCCCTTGACAGCCCGCAACCCCCGCCGATACTATTCGTAGGTGGAAACGGGGGTTTTGACCCGCCGGTGAAACAAGACGACCCTCCAGAAGATAGCGACTATAGCGATAAACGCGAAGCTGGCGCTTCCCTCGAGCGCAGCCATGCCGGCCGAACGGCGAAGCCCGCAAGCGCTGCCCGAGGCCGCTTTTTGTTGACCCCCAAAGTCGAGCAGGCCCGCCATGCAAGATAGCTGGACGGCAATAGTCCTCGCGGCCGGGCTCGGCAAGCGCATGCGCTCCAAGAAGCCGAAGGCGCTCCACGAGATCGCCGGCCGGCCCATGCTCCTCCACGTCCTCCAGGCCGCCCGCGACGCCTTCGAATCGACCTGCCGGGACGCCCGCCTGACCGTCGTCGTCGGCCACGGCGCCGATCAGGTGCAGGCGGTCCTCGACGCCGACGTCCAGTGCGTCCGCCAGGCCGAGCAGCTCGGCACCGGGCATGCCGTCGCGCAGGCGCAGGAGGCGGCGAAGAGCGCTGCGAACGTGCTCGTCCTCAACGCCGACGTGCCGTTGGTCACCGCCGGCACTATCGCCGGCCTCATCACCGCCCACCGCGACGCCGAGGCCGACCTCACGTTCCTCACCGCCTGCGTCGCCGAGCCGCGCGGCCAGGGACGCCTTCGCCGCGACGCCGCCGGCCAACCCATCGCCATCGTCGAAGAGGCGGATGCCGACGCAACGACGATGGCCGGCAACGAAGTGAACGTCGGCGTCTACTGCTTCCGCGGCGGCTGGCTCTGGCCGCATCTGTCGCGCATCGAGCGCAGCGCCGCCGGCGAGTACTACCTGACGGACCTTATCGGCATGGCCGTCGCCGAGGGAGCGAAGGTCGTCGCCCTCGCCGCCGCCGACCCAATCGAGGCGCTGGGCATCAACGACCGCGCCCAACTCGCCCAGGCGGAGGCCTTCGTCCGCGAGCGCATCCGACGCCATCACCTGCTCGCCGGCGTCACGATGCTCGACCCGGCGACGACCTACATCGACGCCGGCGTTACGATCGGCGCGGACACGACTCTGCATCCCAACACCTCGCTTTTCGGCAAGACCGCCGTCGGCGAGGACTGCGTTATCGGGCCGGACACTCGCGTCGTCGACTCAACGCTCGGCGCCGGCTGCCGCGTCGTTTCGTCCGTCGTCGAGCAGTCGACGCTGGAGGACGGCGTGACCGTGGGCCCCTTCAGCCATCTGCGCGGCGGCGCCCACATCGCCAGCGGCGTCCACATCGGCAACTTCGCCGAGGTCAAGAACTCGCGACTCGGCCGCGGCGTCAAGATGGGCCACTTCAGCTACATCGGCGACGCCGACGTGGGCGAAAACGTCAACATCGGTGCCGGGACCATCACCTGCAACTTCGACGGCGTCGACAAGCACCGCACGGTCATCGGCGACGGCGCCTTCATCGGCAGCGACACGATGCTCGTCGCGCCCGTGACTGTCGGCGAGAGGGCCCGCACGGGCGCCGGCTCCGTTGTCAACCACGACGTGCCGTCCGACGCGCTGGCGGTCGGCGTGCCGGCGCGCATTCGTCGCAAGCGGGAGAAGAGCAATGAGTAAGAAGGGCCGGATATGCGTGCCCCTCTGGCTGGTAACGCTGGCGCTCATGGCTGCGCTTACGGCTAGCGAAAGGGTGCGTCGGCGCAACAACAACAAGGCCGGCAAGGCGGAGAAGCGGGACGAAGGTGAGTAACGGCGGTTGGATCGCCCTCGGCCTGCTGCTGGCCGACATCGCGCTGCTGGCGCTCGTGACCGCCGCCGAAGCCGGCGCCGTCTGGCTGAGCCGCATGCGTGCCCGCTCGATGCTGGTCGGCGGACAGCCTCGCGCCGAAGCGCTGCGGGCCTATCTCGGCGAACGCCATCGCCTGCTCGGGGCCCTCGACATGGCGCGCAATTTCGCCGTCATCGCCGGCGTTGCGTTCGCCCTATTTCTTGTCCTCGGCGAGACCGGCCACACCTGGCTGGGCCTGGCGCTGGTCGCCGCCGGCAGCCTGCTCGTGCTGGCGTTGCTCCAGGCGATTTCGCGACTCCTCGTCGTCGCCGAGCCCGACCGCTGGGGCCCCCGCCTTTCGCCGCTGGCGTCTGCCCTGAGGACGGCTTTCGCCTTCCCCGCCTGGCTCGCGACGCTTCCGGACCGCGTCCTGCTGCGCGCGCTGAATCGCCCCGCCGAAGCGCTCGAAGACGTCGCGGAGAGCGATGAGCTCCTTCGCCTGATGGAGATCGAGCAGGAGGAAGGCCCAATCGAGCCGGCGGAGCGGGAGATGATCCGCGGCGTCATCAACCTGGAAGAGACGAGCGTGCACGAGATCATGGTGCCGCGCATCGATGTCGTCGCCGTCAACGTCGAGGACATGCTGGACGACGTCATCCGCATCATCATGGAGCGTGGCTACAGCCGCGTCCCGCTGTTCGAGGAGACAATCGACAACATCGTCGGCGTAATCTACGCCAAGGACATCATCAAGCGTCTGGCGGCCGGCGACCTCGACCGCTCGAAGGTCGACTTGAGAGCGATCGCGCGCAAACCGTTCTTTGTTCCGGAGTCGAAGCACGTCGGCGAGCTGCTGGCGGACATGCGCGTGAACCGCGTCCACATGGCCGTTGTCGTCGACGAGTACGGCGGCACAGCGGGCATCGTCACCATCGAGGACATGCTGGAAGAGATCGTCGGCGAGATCGAGGACGAGTACGACCGCGAGGAGCCGACGGTAGAGAAGATCGACGACACGGAGGTGATCGTCGACGCGCGCGTCAGCATCGACGACCTGAACGAGCTGCTGGGTCTGCACATCGAAGGCGACGACTTCGACACGGTAGGCGGCTTCGTCTACCACGAGCTGGGGCGCATACCGCTTGCCGGCGACGAGGTGCAGTCGGACGGTCTGCAATTGCGGGTGCTCTCCGTGCTGGGGCGCCGCATCAAGAAGATACGGGTCAAGAAAGAGCTCCCCGCTGCGCCACCATCGTCGAACGGTGGCAACGGGGGGAGATAGGTGCACGGGCGGCCCGCCCATACGCGCCCAGGCTCGTAACCACCAGGCCTAAACGAATCGATCAGGTATGCTGCGGGTTTCAACCCGCAGTGCTGTTCGTATCTGCCGGCCCGCGCCATCCTCAAACGGCAACGACCACCGCTAGCGCCTACCGCGCCCGCCGCCTCCCGACGAACCATCCGCCCGCTACTGACAGTACGGCCGCGGCGGCGACGGCCAGTGCGAAAAGACGAGCTGGACGTCGCGAATATCGATGTCGCCGTCCTTGTCGGCGTCGAAGGTCGCATTGTATGTGAGCGGCGGCGACGGCCAGTGGGCGAAGACTAGCTGGACGTCACGGATGTCGATATCACCATCCCCATCCACGTCGTAAGCGCAGCCGACCGTCACCGGCTGCGCAATGATGAAAGGAGACAGGCTCGTGGTCTGGCCGCAGACGACGTGATTCACGGTGTCCACAGAAGTCGTGATGTTCAGGAAGGCTGCGCCCACGTAATGCATTACCTTGAGGGCCGATTCCGGTCCCGTTACCTGCGTCTGGTCATAGCTCATGCACACCGTTACGGGCCCGGAGAAAGCCGCTGTGGTGTTGATGTCAAAGTACGCCGGCTGACCAGCGACGCCCACAACCTGATACCCTGTCGGGGGAGGCGGACCGCTGCTGCCGACATCGGTGGAGGTGTAGCCGCTGCCCGTCACAGTGGAGAAAGTGATCTGCATTCCGGCTGTGGAACCCAAGCCGCCATTCAAGGAGACGGTGACACTGCTGCCCGCGGGCGTGTTTGGGGAATCCTGTATCACGCTCACCGTGTCATCATAGTTCGTCACGTAGATGCGGTTCGTGCTTTGGTTGACGGCCACGTCCACGCCATTCGCATCCGGTACGGTAGCCACCACGGCATTGGTGGTGCCGTCGATGACGTAGAGATCGACGCCAGTCACGTAGATGCGGTTCGTGTTGGGGTTGACGGCCACCCCCCAGGGGTAAGTGTCACTCCCAACCGGTACCGTGGCGACGACGGTGTTGGTCGTGCCGTCGATGACGGACACGGTGTCGTCGTAAGTGTTCGTAACGTAGATGCGGTTCGTGTTGGGGTTGGCGGCCACGCCGTAGGGGCTACTTCCAACCGCTACGGTGGCGATGACGGTGTTGCTGGCGCCATCGATGACCGAGACGGCGTTGGTGTACCCGTTCGCCACGTAGATGCGGTTCGTGCTGGGGTTAACTGCCACGTATATGGGGTAACGGTAACTCCCGGCCGCTACGGTGGCAACGACGGTGTTGGTGGCGCCGTTGATAACGGAAATGGTGCTGCTGTCGTAGTTGGCCACATAGATGCGGTTCGTGTTGGGGTTGACAGCCACGCCGCAGGGGTTACTCCCGACCGCTACGGTGGCGACGACGACCGTGTTGTTGGCGCCATTGATGACGGAGACGTTGTTGCTGCCAGAGTTCGCCACGTAGATGCGGTTCGTGTTGGCGTTGACGGCTACGCCCTCGGGGTAACTCCCGGCCGCCACAGTGGCGACGACCGTGCTGGTAGCGCCGTCGATGACGGAGACGGTGCCGCTAGTGGGGGTCGCCACGTAGATGAGGTTGGTATTGGAGTTAACGGCTAAGCCCGTGGGCGGATTCCCAACAGCCACCGTGGCGACGGCCGCGTTACCAGCGCCGTCGATCACCCAGACGTTATCGGAGACGCTGGTGTAGATACGGTTGGTCGCAGGATTGACCGCCACGTCTTTGAGTCCAGCGCCTGCGGGGATTGTTGCCACTACGGTATTGGTGCCACCGTCAACGACC
>JBEKXP010000149.1:0-5184 GCA_049511815.1 Dehalococcoidia bacterium | reverse complement strand
ACGACTGTTGCCGGCGATGGAACGCCGGGCTACTCGGGCGACGGCGGCCCCGCGACCGGCGCACAACTGAACTTGCCGTGGGACGTTGCCGTTGATCGTTCGGGCAATCTCTACATCGCCGACTACAACAACCACCGCATTCGCAAGGTCGATGCGTCAGGCAATATCACGACCGTCGCGGGCACGGGAACACCGGGCTTTTCGGGCGACGGCGGCCTCGCCACCGCTGCCCAGATCTGCGGCCCTTCAGGCATCGCGCTGGACGGCTCGGGGAACCTCTATGTGGCAGAAGCCTGCAATTATCGCGTGCGCAAGGTGAGCGTCTCAGGGATCATCATGACAGTTGCCGGCAACGGCGCCGCGGGCTACTCGGGCGACGGTGGCCTCGCCACAAGCGCTGCCTTGAACCTTCCCGAAGGCCTGGCGTTCGACGGCATGGGCAATCTGTACATCGGCGACAGCGGCAACCACCGCATTCGCAAGGTCGATACGTCCGGGAACATTACGACTATCGCCGGCAACGGTACCGCCGGTTATTCGGGGGACGGCGGCCCTGCGACGAGCGCCAATCTCAATCGCCCCGGCGGTGTAACAATAGACCCCTCAGGCAACCTCTACCTTTCCGATCAGGGCAATCAGCGCGTTCGAAAGGTCGTCATGGCGTCGCCGGCGGCCGTCGGCGGCATCGCGGAGCTTCCGGAAGCACCAAAGGTGGCGCAGGACGTCGCCGCACCGTCGCCGGGCTCATCTCCCCCCTGGCTTGCCGTAGCAGGGGGGCTGGCAACGGCGGCAGTCGTATGCGGCGCCGGGGTGTGGTATGCGAGGAGACGCTGGCGACTGCGCTAGGCTTCGGTGCTACACCTCCGCCAGACACTAATCGTCCGGTGCGAGATTTCCCCTTGGCTAAGGAGAATCCTCGACCCGATAGCTCGGGTGTATCGCTCTCTGGCGGATCTGTGCTCCTTCTCCCATAGGCCTGCCCAACTCGACGGCCTCAGGGACGGCTTCCTGGCTGCGCACGCAGGAACGGTGCTGAGCCGTCGCGACAAGTTCAAGCAACGGTTTGCAGCGAGTACGCAAAACAATGGACCGCGGGCCGAGTCAAGCTCGCTGGCCAACCCTGCTGACCGCTTTCGCCTGTCCGATCATTAGTTATGACCTGCTACCAGCGTGCCCTTTGCGGGCGCACGATGAACGGGGAGGCTAGATCATCATCCCGGCAGAGAGTGGACGTGCCATAGCGCGTCGAGTGGTGCCGCGGTGTCCAGACTGAAATCGGCCCGAGGCCTCACGGTTGTGGCGAGCGCGGCTTTGGTCGTGCTTCTGTGCGCTACCGCCGCGGTCGCGGCTTGGCGTGCCCAGAGCGATCGAGTCGTACGCGCCTCGCTGGAAGAGAGGGCCAACGTAGTCGCCGCCCTGGATGATGCCCGCGCACAGTTCTTCCTCAACACAACCCTCCTTGCGACAACTGCGTTTGCAGACGCAGAACAGCGCCCCTCACTCCTCGATAAGTACACCCAAAACCGGCCAACCCCGGGAAACAGGCTTGGCCAGGCTCGTGACGGGATGGCCGCTCTCGGTGAAACCGACGATATAGCAACGCTCGATCAGCTCGCCGCGTCCGTGGAGGACGTGCAGCAGAAGACAGACTTGGCCATCTACCTCTTCCAGGGCAGCGACGCTAAACCCGAAACCATCGTCCAGATGGCCTCCCAGTACGAGCCGCTTCTCTGGCCCAGTTTCGATCTCATCCAAAACCAGGTCGATCAGCTTGCGCGAGCCCAGCAGGCAAAGGCGGCAGACGTGCGAGCGGCGGCGGACCGCTCTTCCGAGGTCACGATGTGGTTGCTGATCGGGCTCGGCGTGGCGACCTTCCTTGTCGGGTTTGCAGTGCTTATCGCCTTTACCGTCGCCCTTGTGCGCCCGCTCGCTTCGCTCAAGGCAAATGCCCGCGCAATCATTTCTGGCAACCGGGAAGCAAGGGCGGAGGTTTGGGGCCTCGAAGAGACCGCCTCCCTGGCGCGCGATCTGAACGAGATGACGGAGACGCTGGTGACGGGATCGGCGCAGCTCGAAGAATCCGAGGCCCGCTTCCGCGACGTCCTCGACGTGTCACGCGATCTCATCTACAAGCTGAATCTCGAAACCCGCACCTACGACTATGTGAGCCCTTCGTCCACTGAGCTGCTGGGGTTCGAGCCCGCCGAAATCACCGCGATGGGACTTGACGAGGTGAGGAACAGGTTCCACCCGGAAGACAGACAAAGATTCGGGTCATTTGGGCGCGACGCAAAAGGCGACGCCGTAGCGGACCGCAAGGCCTTGGGAATAGAGTACCGCTGGAAATGCAAAGACGGAGCATACCGCTGGCTCAGCGATGACCGCGCCTTTGTGCGAGACAGCGACGGGAAGTTACTCGCGGTGGTGGGCACTGTCCGCGATATCACCGAGCGGAAGCAGGCAGACGCCGCGCTGCGCGAGAGCGAGGAACGGTTCCGCACTCTCAGCGCCTCGGCGCCCATCGGCATCTTTCTTTCCGACGCGCGGGGCAACGGCGTCTACTCTAACGAGAACGCGGTGGTCCTAATCGGCGGCACCACTGAGGATGGTCTGGGACGCATATGGACCAAGTACGTACATCCCGACGACCGTGAGGCACTCATGGCAGAGGGGGCCAACGCGAGAGCCAACAGGCGCAAATTCTCCATGGAATACCGCATACTGACCAAGACCGGAGAAGTGCGCTGGGTGCATACGACCATCGTTGCGATTCGTTCCGCGGAGGGCGTCGTCACCGGCTACGTCGGCACGATTGAAGACGTGACCGACCGGAAGCGCGCGGAGGAGGAGATGGCGGATAGGCTCAGAATAGAATCCGCGATCGCCCAGGCCTCCAACCTTCTGGCAGCCTCCGATGACACCGACACGGCGCTCAATCTCGTCCTGCGCGTATTGGGCGAGGCTTTCGGGGCCGAACGGGCCCACATCTTCATGCTGGACGGCAAGACCAAAATGCACTGCGTCGCACGCTGGTGCGCGCCCGAAGCGGAAGAAGTCAGCCACGTGTACGACTTCGACTCTGTTGCCTTCCCGTGGTCTACTCAAAAGGCGTTGCAGGCAGAGCCCATCATCGTTAACGATATAGACACGCTCCCACCCGAAGCGGCGGCGGAGAAGAGTGCCTGGCAGTCTCTGGGGATTCACTCAATCGTGCTAGTATCGCTGACGTCCGGCGGTCGAGTCATCGGCGCCATCGGCATGGATACGATGCACAGCACATGCGTCTGGCGAGAGGAGGATGTCAAACTGCTGCGACTCGCCGCTGAGAGCATCTCTGCCTTCATCGACCGACAGCACGCGGCAGCGGAGAAACGCGACGCCTACGAGAAAATAGTCTTCCTCCTGGCGACGGCCGCCGAAGCCCGCGACCCGTATACTGAAAACCACCTGAGCAGAATCAAGCATTACTCAGAAGCGATAGCGCTCGAGATCGGCCTTAGCCCCGAGGAGGCCGGGGAAATAGGCCTATCTGCCCTTCTCCACGACCTCGGCAAGATACGCGTCCCCGACTCCATCCTGACAAAGCCCGGTCCTCTCTCGGAGGACGAGTGGCACATAATGAGGAAACACCCGATATGGGGTGAGGAGCTGCTTCCGCCCGACCCGTGGTTCAAGAAGGCCCGCCAGATCACCCGCTGGCATCACGAGAACTGGGACGGGACGGGCTATCCGGACGGCCTTCACGCCGACATGATCCCCCTGTGCACCGCGATCGTCTCCGTGGCTGACGGCTTCGACGCCATGACATCAAGAAGACCATACAAAGCCCCCTGGCCGCCGGTCAGAGCGATGCGGGAGATAAGCAAGAACAGGGGCAAGAAGTACTCGCCCGCGGTCGTGGACGCTTTCATGCGCGCCGTCGCCAGCGGCGAGATCGATAGAATCGTCAAGGGGCGACCTAAGCAATCTTCAGACGACCTGGCGCGCGCGGCCTGACCGACTCGCCGGCGCCGGCACCAAATTCGTCCTCGCAGGTGCGCCGCCTGCCCCTTCCATCGGATTCGACGAGCGACGCTGAACGTGCGCCGCGGGCGTCGTGGCGCTTGGCGGTATCGCCTCGCGCGCGAGGCGCTGACTCCACTAGCATTCCGCCGCCAGGACGGCAATCTGTGAAACCGTCCATGTGGGAATGCCCGCCCAAAGGCAGGGCGCTGAGGGCGCGTCGGACAAAGCACCGCCACATTGACAGCCGCGCGGCCAGTGTCACAATCACAGCGCTGGTGGCTCGGTACTGATTATCCCCTTCACCCGCGCCAACACGGAGGTTGCGCGATGCGGAAAGCTGTTTTGCTTTCGCTGTTTACGCTGGTGGCCGCTCTTACGTTAGGTCTAGTTGACACCTCGCCCGGGCGCGCCGCATTCCCAGGCGCCAACGGGAAGATCGCGTTTCAGAGTGACCGCGACGGTGCGACCTACGAAATCTACAAAATGAATGCTGACGGCAGTGGCCAAACGCGGCTGACGAACAATACGGCAAACCTCCCGACGGGCATCGTATCGTCTTCTCCTCCAATAGCCAGCGTGCCAGGAAGCGCTGGAGCCGATGATTTGAGATGCGCTCCGCTCCGTTGCGTTGAGTGAGTCGTCCACAGTGATCGGCTGGTTGGCTCAGGGCAGCGGTTTCGCTAGGATCACGGAATAGCCGTTGCCGTCACTATGGGAAATCGCGAAGCCCGATCAATGAACGAAGAGGCATCGCAGAGGCTTGTTGCGGGCTAGCGGCGGTACTACAATGCGGGCAACCCGATAGCCCTCTGGGGCACCGGCCGCCGGAGACGGTGCTGTCCGGTGCTTACGAGCGCTCACATACAGCGTGGGCGTGCCTTCGGGGGCAGGCCAGAACGGGTGGCCGACAATCCGCGGAAAGATAGAAGGAGGCCAACATCGGAAGAAAACGCTCGCGACGGCAGCGGCAAGGGCGCCGAAAAGAGGGTGAACCAGGACCAGTTGGCTTCTGCTTCCCAGGCGACGAAGGACCGCACGCCGTGTCAGCCGCCGCCAAGCTTTGGGTCGATGACCCCAGCAGGAACGCTGGAGCGACAGGGAACGCTCATCTTGCGAATTCAGCGGCGGGCCTACCCGATCTTCTAGCATCGTTCCTCCAGAAAGGGGCACACAAGATGA
>JBEKXP010000148.1:0-5240 GCA_049511815.1 Dehalococcoidia bacterium | reverse complement strand
TCCACGACAATCCCTTCCGGCGCGGTCAACTGCAGCCGGCCGCGCGCGGGGTCCAAGCCCTTCCCGTTCTGTCTGAGCACCAGCACGGGCACGCTGTTCGGCACCGAGATTGGGTTGCCATTCAACACCAGCGCTGGCACGCCGTTCGGCACCGAAGGCGCCTGACCGTTCAGCACGAGCACCGCGTAGCCGCCTGGCGCGACTCTAACGCTCGTGCCCGCGGACCAGACGTCGCCCTGATCGCTCAGAGACCATCCACTGAGCGAGAGCGGCGCCGTCGTCGTGTTCTTGAGCTCAACGAACTGCAGCAGTTCTTGAGAGCTGTCGGTGCCATTCAGTAGAACCTCGTTCAGGAGCATCACGCCTGGGCGCACCGCGGGAGTGGGCGTAGGAGTGGGAGTACGCGTCGCAGTGCGGGTAGGTGTGGGAGTGCGGGTCGCAGTGCGGGTAGGTGTGGGAGTGCGGGTCGCCGTGGCGGTCCACGTCGGAGTCGAGGCGCGAGTCTGCGTTCGGGTAGGCGGGATAGTGCGGGTCGCGGTGGCGGTCCACGTCGGCGTGATCGTCCTGGTCGCCTTCGGAGTGAACGTAGCGGTCTGCTTGCAGGTCGGCGTTGGAGTGAGGGTGGCCGTGGCGGTGGACGTTGCCGTGGCCGTGGGACTGCCGGGACCCGTGAAGGTCGGGGGAACATGGACGTGGGCCCGAACGTCGACCAGGTGGGACTCGAAGGCCGCGAAGAAGACGGCTGACATTATCACAGCGAGAGGACGTGCCAAGAATGTGCGCGGCCAATTTATTCCGACACTATGCGTGCATCGTGTGCGTGCGCCTCGGGGCCGAGGCTGGGGAGCACCTGTCTATCACGCACAGAATCGACACTGACCGGGGGTCCGGGTATCGGTGCCTCGTGCCGTTCACCAGGCACACGAGCGACCTGGGGAGTGAGCCCTACACATACGGATGGAATATTGGCACCCCCACCAGCTGGCTCGGGTCTTGACAGCCGGGCCAAATGGCGGAAGAGTATTACTTAGTAGTAATTCGCCGAGGCCGATTCGATGGGCACCGTTGAGGCCATCCACGTCGAACTGCGGCTATGCCTGAGCTAAAAGAATAAGGGCAAGAAGAGAGGCGTGACCCCCGATACGCCAGTCTCTACCAGAAAGGAGGCATCACCATGGAGGACGATCAGGAAGCCTTGACCACCGGCTTCGGAATGCCGGTCGACAACGATCTCAACTCGGTGACTGCCGGGGCAGGAGGCCCGCTTCTCGTCCAGGACGCCCACCTGATCGATAAGCTCACCCATTTTGACAGCGAGCGGATCCCCGAACGCGTTGTTCACGCCAAGGGAGCCGGCGCCCACGGCTACTTCGAGGTGACACACGATGTTGCCAAGTACACGCGTGCCAAGTTTCTCTCCCAGGTGGGAAAGCGGACCGAGGTGTTTGCGCGGTTCTCCACTGTCGGGGGAGAGAAGGGATCGGCGGACTCAGAACGCGACCCGCGTGGCTTTGCGGTCAAGTTCTACACCGAAGAAGGCAACTACGACATGGTGGGCAACAACACCCCCGTCTTCTTCATCCGCGACACTCTGAAGTTTCCCGACTTCATTCATACCCAGAAACGCAACCCGGCGACCAACCTGAAGGACCCGAACATGTTCTGGGACTTCCTTTCCCTGACTCCGGAATCGATCCATCAGGTTACGATCCTCTTTTCGGACCGCGGCACCCCGAGATCCTACCGCCTCATGAATGGATATAGCAGCCACACCTACATGTGGTACAACGGACAAGGCGAGTACTGGTGGGTGCAGCTCCACTTCAAGACCGAGCAGGGGATTGAGAACTTCACCGGCGAGGAAGCCGAACATATGCGTGGCGTAGATCCAGACTGCGTCACTCGCGATCTGTATGAGTCGATTGCTCGCGGCGATTATCCTTCCTGGCGCCTCGAGGTGCAGATCATGACCCCTGAGCAGGCCAAGAGCTACCGTTTCGACCCCTTTGACATAACCAAAGTGTGGCCGCACGCCGACTTCCCGCCCATGAATGTGGGCCGGCTGGTTCTGGACCGCAACCCGGAGAACTACTTCGCCGAGGTGGAGCAGGCGGCCTTCTCACCGGGCAACTTCGTTCCCGGCATCGGCCCATCGCCCGACAAGATGCTCCAAGGGCGGCTGTTTAGTTATCACGATACTCACCGGCACCGACTCGGCCCCAACTACCACTTGCTACCGGTCAACGCACCGAAGGCCACCAAGCTGCGGAACTATCAGCGTGACGGTTTCATGCGCTCTGACGGTAACGGCGGCGGCGGCCCGAACTACTGGCCGAACAGCTTCGGCGGCCCGGCTCCCGATCCCGCAGTCGCGCCGCCGCCAATCGACGTTGCCGGAATGGCCGCGCGCCACTCCTATGAACTGGGCGACGTGGACTTCGTGCAGGCTGGCGACCTCTATCGCAAAGTAATGACCGATGAGGACCGCGATCACCTGGTCCGCAACATAGTCTCCCACCTGAAGAACGCTCAAAGGCGCCTCCAACTGCGGCAGACCGCTCTCTTCCACAAGGCGGACGCGGAGTACGGTGAGCGTGTGGCCAAGGGGCTCGGTTTGAGCCTGGACGAGGTCAAGCGGCTCGCCTCAATGTCACAGGAAGAGCGTGTCAGGGCGACAGCCAGGTAATTGAGATGAGGCGAGCAACTCATGCTATCGCCGCTGCTTTCCCCGACGCCTTCGTCCGGGGCGGCGGGGGCACGAAATGCGTTCTTGAGCGGTCTGGCATGAAGCACGGCCGGCGTCGCAATGGATAGCGGACGGCGAAGGCCCTGATCTGCGCCGTGCTGCTGGTCCGGCAACCGATGTGTGCCCTTCAACGCACACGATCCGGACATGGTGACGTCGGCAGTTGCGTGACGCTTGACAGGCGCTTCGCCAGCGCTATACTTGCCACACTGGTACCCAATCTTTAGACGCCCCCCGCTCAATCATGGCCCGCCAACAGGGAGGTTGCGCGATGGATCTCTTTACTGTCCCTGCTCCGCAGGCCTGAGCCAAGCTAGCATCCGTACTACTCGGAGGTGCGTTCTGCCATACCGGCTTCATCTCCTGTCGCTTCTCCTTGGCGTGCTGCTTGCGATGTCGGCTGTTCAGCCTCGGGGCACGGCAGCCTCATCGGCGGGAAGCACGCTCAACCGACCGGCAGATCCTGTCATTCTCACAGGCGCCGACGTGCCCTCACTCGCAGGAATCGACCCAATCAGCCTGGTGGCGTTTCGCTACGCGAGCGGCTGGCAGCAGATACCTGTCCAGGTGGATGAGCGCGCCGTCAAGGATTTCGGAGACATCTACAACCTTGGTGGCAGCTACGGCGGCGTAGCCGAATTAGTCTACACAGACAGCGGCACCTTCACCGGCCCTGACCCGGACCCTACGCTCGACAGCAACGACGAGATCGTTTTCATGGCGAAGGACGCGGGAGGCCCTGCCTTCTCGCAGTCCACCCCGCCCGCGACCATCCCCGGCACGGGCGTCGAGCTCAGGATCACCGATCCGCTCGATCCGCCTGCCGTGGGGTACGTCTACCTGTTCCGCTCGGACGGCACGCTCGATCCAGGGGCCTGGCAGCAGTACGTCGCTTATACGTTCAACCTGCTTTCCGGCGACTACCTCGACACGTATAAGAGAACGGCCGGTCCCAATCCTGAGGACAGCTTGGTATCGACGTGGTACTATTCCCACCACTTCTCCGACCGCTGGATCAGCGACGAGATACACATCACAACCGGCTCAGCCACGGGCGTCGACATCCTGGACCGGCACAAGACCCTGTTTGCTCCCGGTAGCTGCGTGCGAAACGAGGATACGTTCTCGAACGGCGAAGGCGCTTTCATCGTCAACAAGAGCGGGCCGGTGCGCGCCATTCGCTCGTACATTGGTACCAACAGCGGGCCGCTCACACAGCGGGACAACATCTTCTACGAACATCGTCAGGACATCCGCACCTACCTCCGCGTGCACACGATCAGCGGCATCATGGACTTCTTCGACTACAGCCCGGCCGCCTCCGGCATGACTTACTACAACAACCTCAACACCTCGGGGGTGACGATCGACGGCGATCCGGATAGCGTCGCCCTGGGAGGCCTCCAGTGGGAGATGGTGACCGGACCGCAAGGATCTCTGATGATGGCCAGTTCCCTGACGACGAACATCACCGGCTTGGCGCCAACATCCTACTATCTGGACGACTCGACCCCGGGCGTCGTCCAGTGCACGGGTGATACCTTCGCCTATGGCTCCAGCGGCATGATGATCAATCAGAGCATCCCCTGCACCGACCCAGGGCAAGGCTGCTCCAGCTTCTTCCGGGGCGTGCTGACCATGTACTACGCTGCCCCCGGTCTTACGGTTGACGAGGCGCAGTCGCTGAACGACCAGGCGAAGACGCCGCTAGCGTACACCGTGGGAGCGTTTCCGGCCTCACCTGTCGGTGGCATTGCGGAACCGCCGGACATCGAGAGCGGAGCAGGCAGCGGGAACTCGGGGCCACCCGCCAACGGCGTTGTGTCGGCAATCGGTGTGGCCCTGCTGCTCACAGCGGGCGTCTGGTACGCCAGGAGGCGCTGGCTGCGATCGGGCTCGCGGTGCTAGGCGCGGTGGGCGGTGTGCTGGCCATCACCGTAGCGGGAACCGTGGCAGCTAAGAGGCGCGGCGGCCAGCAGTAGCTTGGCCCTCCACGTTGACAACCGTGCTGTAATCGCCACACTGGTGGCGCGCAGGGTTCGGCCATGGCTTCGATCCCTCTACTAACGAGGTTGGCGTCCAGATCGGGACCGGTGACACGCAGAGTATTGCCACTGTTGCCATCCCCGGCAAAGTGCTGCAGCCCCTGAGTCCATTGCTTCGCCCCATGCTCCTGGGGGTCAAGACCTGACCCTCTGGTCGATGGGAGATGACACCACAGCATATTTGACCTTCGATACTGCACTGGCAGATCTGAGTCCGATCGCATGGACAACTCCTCCCGGTTCCACCTATAACGTTAAAATGTCGCCATACGCTTCACCTGACGTGCAGTTTGACTACTTTGACGTGAAGGCCCCGTCTGGGACCAGTCTAGAATTGGACGCGGACAACAAGCTCCCTTGGTTGCTTGTCCTCTCTGGGGACATGGAAGTCTGCAGTAAGGGAGCGCGGCTTGAATTACCCTACACTGATGATTTCAGGGACCAAATCG
>JBEKXP010000147.1:0-5304 GCA_049511815.1 Dehalococcoidia bacterium | reverse complement strand
GCCTGTCTGGGCCTGGGCCTGCAAGGAGCGACCAAGGAAGCGTCGGGGTAGGATGAGGGCGGCGCCACCGCCGGCAACGGCCAGAGAAGTAGCCCCAAGCAGCCGGCGTCGAGACAACCGCTTCTGCCAGAAGCTCTGTTCCATGCTTCTAGCCCTCCCCACCTTTCGCTGGCATTCCTATCCGGCTGATCGGGGGTAAAGATAGTCGGTCGGGGCCCGGTGTGTCAACCTCGACGCCGTGCGGGTCGGCGCGAGGAGCGAAGCGACGAGCGCAACCTGAACGCGATCAGCGCACTCGTCGAGGAGAATCGCACGCGCCATGGAAGTCGGACGCCTGTGGCGGGGATCGGATTCGGAAGACCGGGCGTCGGCGCGAGGAGTCCGTAGGGACTACGAGCGCAACCTGAACGCGATCAGCGCACTCGTCGAGGAGAATCGCACGCGCCATGGAAGTCGGACGCCTGTAGAAGCGTCGATTGGAGGCCTAAGAGCCGTTGTAGGCAGACTCCAGCAGGTCGGCGAGGACGCGGTAGCCGGCGTCGTTTGGATGAAAGTCGCTGGAGGGGCCGCCGACGGCGGTAAGCTCCTGGCCTTTGCCTTTGAAGGCGTCGTAGGCGTCGATGACGTTTGCATCGACGCCGGGGAGAGCGGCGACGGCGGCGATCTTCTGGTTAATGAGAGTCACGAGCATGTCCTGCATGGCCTCGATGGGCAGACCCGTGCCGGAATAGGAGTTGAAGCAGTTGAGCGCGAACATCTTGACGTCGGGCCCGGCGGCGACGCGGACCGTATGGAGGATGGCGGTCAGGTTCTCCTCGGCTGCGGTGACTTTGGCGTTGGCGGCAGAGACGCAGCCCGGGTTGCTGGGGGCGATCGGCGGGGCGCAGGGCTGGTCGGCGAGCACGAGCGAATCGATGTCATTGATTCCGAGATCGAGTGTGATCACGGTCACGTCGTTGGTGGGGTCTTTGTCCTGATTGCGAAACCGGAGCTCGGCCAGGGCCTTGCCAAGCTGCCCGGTGGCGATGGCGCTGGTGGTCGTCTCACCGACGACCGCCTCGGAGACGAGCGTCATATCGTGCTTCGTTTTGTCGTGCAGGAACGAGTAGAAGAGCGGTACGTAGCCAAGGTTCGACTTGGACGCGCCAAGCCCGGTGGCGAAGGAGTCGCCCATCGCAAGATAGGTCGGCTTCTCACTACCGCTGCAGCCGAAGGCGGGCAGAAGGCAAACCAAAGCAACTAGGAGACAAAGTCGGTGCTTCATGACTCCGAGTTCACCCCGGGCGAATTGACAACCGTGGCGTGCGCCTTATCATGAAAGGGAATCGCGCGCTGATCTCTTAACACACTCGGCGACTGGAGGACAAGAGCATGAGCGAGAAACTGAGCATCGGTATTGAGTACTGCGTGGCCTGAAACTACACGCTGAGAGCCGCCTGGACGGCGGCTGAGCTATTGACCGAGCTTGGAAATCGCGTAGAGGCGCTGCGCCTGGTGCCGTCGGGCGGGGGCAGGTTCGAGGTGACCGTGAACGGGAAGCTGGCGTACTCAAAGGCCGCGACGGGGCGCTTCCCAGAGCTGTCGGAGGTGCAGCAGGCGGTTAGGGAGATGTTGACATAACTTGGCACCGGCTCTCGTGCGGCCGTTGTAACACCCGATCCCGTTGCGTTGAGCAGCCGCGGCTCCTTCCTCGGGCCCGAAGAGGCATGAAACCTTCGGAGCGCAGTCGCGTTATAGTAGTTGCCTGCGAACTTTGAGGACGTCGAATCTGAGAGGCGAGTCATGGAAGAACGCGACTACTACGAGATCCTGCAGCTTCACCCGGACGCCGATTACACGATGGTCGTGCAGTCGTACTGGTGCCTGGCGCGGAAGTACAAAGCGGCTATGGACGCGGACGCCTTCGTAGCGCATCGTCTTGCTGAGTTGAACAGGGCGTTTGAGGTGCTGGGGTCGGCAGATTCGCGGGAAGCGTACGATTGCGAGAGAGCGGCGAAGATGACTGCGCCCGAGCCAAAGGTCACGAGACGGGTATCCATCGAGGTGTCATTCTGGAGTCTCCCGGCCTGGCAGGGGGTGCTTTCGGCGACGGCGTGCATCGGGCTCGCCATCGTAGCGCTGGCAGCGGGTACGTCGCTATGGGCAGCGCTACCGTTGGCGGCCGTCGCTGTCGCTGCGTCTCTCATCACTCTGCCAAGCCATTTCGCCTCATCGAAAGAAGCGCGCCGCCACCTGAGCCCGCGACACTGGCATCGAGACCTCCGGGTCGTCGAGCGGCTTGACCGCAACCTTGCCAGCAACAGCCAGCTTGCGTTCACGCCACGACGTCGCTAGCCGCCGGCGAAATACTAGATCATCCGCAAGCTGTTCAAAAAACGCCCCAATGTAATCCTTCTCTTATGATCGCACTATGGTAGTTATGTAGGGTTGAATCGGCGGAGAAGCGGTCAAGCAAGAGCGGGCAGCGGCCGATAATCCATAGGAAGCAACGCGCCCGAGCGTGCTCGATAACGGCAAACCTACCGAAAGGTCGGGGCGCAAAGCTACGGGCCTAAGGTCCGCTTGCGGCGGGCTATGGCAGCCGGGCTACCGAAGGCAGCGTCTTGTCGATCCATCGGTTCATCAGGGCGAGCCTCCGCGGCTCACGTTATGTCGACTCGGTTGGCATAGCCGCCTGCTGCCCGCGAGGCGCGGAGGCGTGATGACAGACGACCTGTCGCTGACCGCCGAGGGCTTGGATGAGGCGGAGTTCGGACCGGAGCGCGTGGAATCGACCCGAATGGGCTGGTACCTGCGCGCCGCCGGCGTCGCGCTGTTCGGCTGGCTTCTCGTCTGGTCGCTGGTCGGCCGCTGGGTACTGACGACGCGAGCGTACGAGGCGTCGGAAACGTGCCTGATCGGCCTCGTGGCGTTGTACGCGCTGCTCCTAGCCAGGCAGGCCGGGCGGGCCAACGTAAAGCTCGAGCGGTCGTATTCAGAGCACCTGGAGCAACTGAGCGAGAGCCTTCACCATCTGGCTTACCACGACAGCCTGACCGGCCTGTACAATCACCGCTACTTCCGCGACCAGCTTCGTTCTGAGTTCGAGCGGGCGCGCCGCTACGGCCGGAATCTGAGCGTCATAATGTTGGACGTGAATCGCTTCAAGGAGGTGAACGACCGCTACGGCCACCTGGCGGGCGACGAGCTTCTAAGCTTTCTGGGGCGTTTGCTGGCGGAGAATGTGCGCACTAGCGACATAGCCGCTCGCTACGGCGGCGACGAGTTCGCGCTCATCCTGCCGGAGACGGACGCCATGGCCGCGCGGGCGATTGCGACGAAGATACGCGAGATTGTCTTCCAGCGACGGGACTGGGGCGCGGGCCTGCTGGTCGACGTGGCGCTGGAGGTATCGACCGGCGTTGCCACTTATCCCGACGGCGCGGCTTCCAGCGAAGAGCTGCTGGCGCGCGCGGACAGAGCGCTATATGCGTCGCGCGAGCGCAGGCGGGCCGGCAGAGGGCGCGGGACGCCGGCCAGCTGGGCCGGCTAGAATGACCCTGCGATTCGACTTAGACGCTCAGGCCCCTATAGTTATGTCAACTCTCCCCTTCCGGATTGGCGACCGTCAAATTGCGGGCGCAGTCGCGAGATGCTAGACTGAGCTTCGCGGCAGTCGAGCGCCTCGACAGCCGTGTAATCACTAAGGAGCGACGAAATGTCGAAAGCGGCTAAGTGGGCAGTGGTCGGCGCCCTGGTGGTCGCGCTGGCGGCGGTCACCTTCGCGCTGGGGGTGACGTTCGAGAGGAACCGCGGCAGCTCGGCGGCGAGCACGGCAACGGGCTCACCCGATTTTGATGCGCTCTACGAGATCTACGGCGACTTGCAGCGAGATTATGTCGACCAGTCGCTGATCGACCCCAAGGCGCTAACGCAAGCTGCTGTCAACGGCATGGTGAAGTCGCTGGCGGACACGGGGACATATTATGTCGACCCGACGACGGATGCCGTGAGCGTCACGCCTTCGGGCGGCGTCGAAGGCATCGGCGCGAATGTGACGCAGCAGACCGGGACGATAGTGATCCTGTCGCCGAGAAAGGGATCGCCGGCGGAGGCGGCGGGCGTTCAGGCGGGCGACATCATCCTGGCGGTCGACGGCGAGTCGACGGACGGTTGGAATATCGACCAGGCGGTGACGAAGATACGTGGGCCCAAAGGCAGCCAGGTCACGCTGAAGCTGCAGCACCCTAACGGCGACATGGTGGATCTGACGATAACCCGCGACGCGATACAGGTGGACAGCGTTTCGGACGAGCCGCCGGGTGGCACTCTCAAGGATGCGAATGGCAACGACGTCACGGACCTGGCGTACATCCAGATACGGGAGTTCTCAGCGTTGACAGTGTCGCAGCTCAAGCCGCAGGTCGACCAGGTGATCAAGGCCGGCTACAAAGGGCTGATAATCGATCTGCGGGGTAATCCCGGTGGGCTCCTCGACACTGTGGTGCAGGTCGCGGACATGTTCATGGACAAGGGCACCATCTTGATTGAGGTGGACCGCGACCAGAGCGAGAAGGTGTACAGCGCGGCCGGCGGCGGCGAGGCGGACCAGATACCGATCGCGATACTGGTCAACCAGTACAGCGCCAGCGGCTCCGAGGTGCTTTCGGCTGCGCTACACGATAATGGCCGGGCGACGATCATCGGCGAGAAGACGTTCGGCAAGGGGACGGTGAACCGCTCGGAGCAACTGAGCGACGACCGCGGCGCCTTGTTCGTGACGGTGGCGAAGTGGCTCACGCCGAAGCGCGTCGGCATCGACAAGACGGGGATTACGCCGGACATCCAGGTCAGCATGACGGATCAGGACATCGCGGCAGGTCGCGATCCGCAATTGCTGCGGGCAATCGACTTCCTCCACAGCGGGCAGTAGCCGGCACTCAGCCATCGGAGGGAAGCGTGGCGGAGAAGGTCATCGCTGTCAATCGCAAGGCGCTCCACGATTACTTCATTCTGGAGACGGTGGAGGCGGGCCTTGTCCTCACGGGGACGGAGATCAAGTCGATCCGCGACGGTCGAGTGAGCCTGCGGGAGGCGTTCGCGCGGCCGGATGACGGCGAGCTGTACTTGCAGGGGGCGCATATCGCCCAGTACCCCGCGGCGGGCCGCTCCAACCACGAGCCGACGCGGGCGCGGAAGCTGCTGCTGCACAAGTCGGAGATGCGGGAGCTGAGCGCGGCGCTGGAGGAGAAGGGGCTGACGCTGATCCCGCTCCGAATGTATTTGAAGAACGGTCGCGCGAAGCTGGAGCTGGCGCTGGCGAGG
>JBEKXP010000146.1:0-5321 GCA_049511815.1 Dehalococcoidia bacterium | reverse complement strand
CTGGTATTCTATTTCGAGGGATCGGTCGCTCAGCTTCTTGAATATGCCCGGCACCTCTCCCATCGTCTCCTCGATCTCCAGATAAATCTCTTCCCGACTCATCTTTCTCCTCCTCCGTCGGCCATCTAACCAACATTCAAGCGTATGTCCCAGAGATGCCTGGGCGGTGAAAAAGGCGGCTGTAGGCGTGCAGGAAGCGTGAAAGCGCGATATGGCCGCTTCGTCAGGGTCAAGAGGCGACTCCGCCTCCCGTCCGGTGGCGATCGCTACGTTTTGAACAAAAGGACTGGCGGGACCCCCGAGAGCCCGCCAGTCGTTGACATGTTGCCGCTGCGCCCGTCAGGCGGCCATCTTCTGCCGCTGCTTCCTCACGTACTCCGCGGCGCCGCGGACTTCCTTCTTGAACTGGTCGTAGTCGTAGTCCAGACCCTGGATGTAGGTACTCCATCCCGACACCGACTTCGCGAAATGAACGGCGTCCTCGAGCTCGGCGTCAGTTGCGCCCTCCAGCTTGGCCATCTCGCGGTGGAAATAGATGCAGTAGCGGCACTTCGTCGCCGCCGCAATCCCCAGCCCGATCAGCTCGCGGTACTTGCTCGGGACCGGCCCCGGCTCCATCTGGCTGGCCTTGAACAGACCCCACTCCAATTCGAGAGTCGAATCGGGAAGCGCCTTCAGGAAGCCCGGCACCAGGCCCATCATGCTTTCGATTTCCTTGTAGATTGTGTCTCTGCTTGTCATCGTTCTGTTCCTCCAGCTAGTTCCCTCTGACCGATAGACAAGCGTACCTCGACTTCATGCAGTCGCAGTGAACGCTGGCCTGTCCGGCGTGCAGGTCACGTGAAGGCCTGTCTCTCGCCAGTTCCGCCTCTTCCGATCGGTTTAGGGGTCGTCGCCCGCGCTTATCAGGGATTGTCCGGACAGCCGCCGCGCCTTTCGGCCGACAGAATGAAATCGCACCTCGACGACTGCCGTCGTGCGACTCTCTTCTCTCTGCCGAGGTCGATAGTTGCGTCGCTCTTGGGGTGGTTCGAAGCGTTACGGGATACTCGCGGCGTTCCTCGCGCAGGTGACGCTGGCTGCGCTGCTGACCGGCGCGACGCCGCGCACCGCCGGCGCGACCAGCCCCTCCCTCAGCGAAGGACGGCAGGTGGCAGCCGAAGGCGGACGCCTCTCCGACGTGCTGGCGCTCAGCCACATTCCAGCGACCATCACTCCCACGCCAACGTCGCCGCCGCTTCCCTCGCCAGCGCCAACGACGCCGGCCACTCCGACGCAGGCGCCGCAGCCCAAAGCGCCCACGCCGGCGCCGTCGTCCTACGTGGCGCCCGCTTCCGTACCGACACGTCGCGCCCAGGCCATACCACCAACGCCGACGCCGGCCCCGCCCGCTCCGGCGCCGCCGACACAACCGCCACCGCCTGTTCCGCCGCCCGCTCAGGGCTGCGACCAGATAATCGCCCTCATCAACCAGATCCGGGCGCAGAACGGCCTGTCCGCGCTCGTCTACCATCCGCAGCTCGAAGCCGATGCGCAGGCTTACGCGGACTTCCTCGCCGCTCACGACGCCCTGTCGCACACCGCCGACGGACGCACGCTCGACGCCCGCGCCGAAGCGGCGGGCTACGTCACCTGGACCGCGCTGGGCGAGAACCTGGCCGGCGGCTATGCGACAGTCAACGACGCCGTCAACGCCTGGATGGCCAGCCCGGGCCATCGGGCCAACATCCTCAACCCGGCGTACAGGGAGACCGGCGTCGGCTGCACCTGGAACGACACGACCTCCTACGGTTCGTTCTACGTCCAGGAGTTCGGCACGCGCTAGACGTCTCGCGCTCGCCGATCGTTCACCCTTCTTCCATAGCGCAGCGTCGGGCGCTCACACGGACTGCACGTCCATCGACTAGTATGTTGGAGTAGGACTGCGTGATTGCATATCCGCGAAAGAGGGGAAGCTCATGGCCGAGCGAAGTTATCGGTACGTAATCGTCGGTGGAGGGCTGACCGGCGGCGCTGCCGTGGAGGGGATCAGGGGGGTCGACGCCAGCGGCCTGATCCTTCTCATCGGCGAAGAGAACCACCTGCCGTATGACCGCCCGGACCTCACAAAGAAGCTGTGGTTCGGCAAGAAGACGCTGGAGCAGGTCTTCCCTCACGACCGCCAGCATTTCCTCGACAGGGACGTCGAGCTGGCGCTCGGCGACCGCGTGGTCGCCCTCGACGCCGCAAACAAGGAGGTCGTCGACGCCCGCGGCGAGACCTACCACTACGAGAGGCTCCTCCTGGCCACCGGCGGCATTCCCCGTTCCCTCCCCCTTCCCGGCAGCGACCTCGAGGGCATCTATTACTACCGCTACCTCGACGACTACCTGCGCATCCGCTCCGAAGCGACGCCTGGGAAGTCGGCGCTGGTGATCGGCGGCGGCTTCATCGGCTCGGAGATAGCGGCGGCGCTGAACATGCAGGGCGTCGCGGTAACGATGCTCTTCCCAACCGCCTATCTCTGCGACCGCGTCTTTCCGGCTTACCTGGGCGAGGCGATGATGGCACGCTTTCGGGAGAAGGGCGTCTCGATATTCACCGGCGACGCTCCCGTTGCCTTCGAGAAGCGCAACGGCCGCTTCCTGACGACGACGCGCGCGGGCCGGACGCTGGAGTCGGACATGCTCATCGTCGGCGTCGGCATAGTGCCCGCAACGCAGCTTGCCGAAGACGCCGGCGCGGAGATCGAAAACGGCATCGCCGTCAATGAGTACCTCGAGACGACGCTCCCGGACGTCTACGCAGCCGGCGACAACGCCTTCTTCCCCTATCAAGCGCTGGGCCGGCGAATGCGAGTCGAGCACTGGGACAACGCCGTCACGGCGGGCCGCTGGGCCGGACGCAACATGGCCGGCGCCCACGGGCCGTACACGCAGCCGTACACGCACATGCCCTACTTCTTCTCCGATCTCTTCGAGTTCGGCTACGAGGCCGTGGGCGACGTCGACTCCCGACTGCGGACGTACGCCGACTGGCAGAAAGAGAATGACACGGGCGTTATCTACTATCTGGAAGACAGCAAGGTGCGCGGCATGATGATGTGCAACGTCTGGGACAAGGTGGACGCCGCGCGCGAGATGATCCGTCGCGGCGAAAGCGTGTCGGCGGAGAGCCTGCGAGGCGTCCTTGTCTGAGGGGGTGTGAGAAATGGCATTAGCAGAAGAGAAGAGCCAGTCCGTCGAGAAAGGATCGCGGCCGCTGACGAAGCGCGAAGCCGAAACACTGGAGCGCGACGTGCCAAGCTGGTCGCTGGTGGACAGCCGGCTGGAAGAAGAGTTCCAATTCAAGGACTTCCAAGAGGCGATGGGGTTCGTGGAGCGGGTCGCGAAGATCGCGCAGGAAGAGGACCATCATCCCGACATCGAAGTGTCCTACAACAAGGTGCGACTCGTCCTCACGACGCACAAGATCGGCGGCCTCTCCCGGAACGACTTCATAGTGGCGGCTAAGATAGAGCGGCTGCTATAGTTGCGGCACGAATGAACGGGAGGGAGCCCGTCGCATGGCCGAAGACCTGCGGGGAAAAACGGCGCTCGTGACCGGCGCCGCCAGGCGCATCGGCGCAGCGATCTCACGGTCGCTGGCGCGCGAAGGCGCCAACGTCGTACTCCACTACCGCGACTCCGCCGACGAAGCGCAGCGACTACGGAGCGAAATCGAAGCGCTGGGCGTCGGCTGCTGGCTCGTAAAGGCGGACTTCGACAAGCCGGCGGAGTATGAGACGCTCGTCGCCCGCAGCATCGAAGCTGCCGGCAAGCTGAATATCCTCGTCAACAATGCCTCGCTCTTCACCCTAGACTCGCTGACGAAGGTCACGTTCGAAAGCCTGACGCAGAACATGCAGGTCAACGCCTGGGTTCCTTTCACCCTCAGCCGCGACTTCGCCCGCCTGGCCGGCCGGGGCAAGATCGTCAATCTCGTCGATTCCCGCACCCACGACTTCGACTGGACGCACGTCGCCTACATCCTCAGCAAGCACGTCCTGCTCATGCTCACGCGCGTCACCGCCCTCCGCTTCGCGCCGGACATCACCGTCAACGGCGTCTCGCCCGGTCTCATCCTGCCGCCGCCCGGCGAAGACCAGAGCTACATCGACCGCCTGACCGGCACCGTCCCGCTGAGGCGCCACGGCTCGCCGGAGGACATCGCCGAAGCCGTCGTCTATCTCCTGAAGAGCGACTTTGTGACCGGCGAGATCGTCAACGTCGACGGCGGCCGCCATCTCAAGGAGTACGAGAGTGGACCGCGTCCTGATAAGTGACCTCGCCGCCCGCTGCATCATCGGCGTCAACGACGACGAGCGCGAAGAGAAGCAGGACATCGTCATCAACCTGACGGTCTTCGCCGACCTCAGCGCCGCCGCCCGCAACGACAGCCTGGAGGACGCCCTCGACTACCGCACCCTCCGCACCGACGTCTTGGAGCTGGTCGAAGTCTCGCACTTCTTCCTCCTCGAAGCGCTGGCCGAGGCGATAGCCGCCATCTGCCTGAAGCACCGCGGCGTCGAGGGCGTGCGGGTGCGCGTCGATAAGCCGGGCGCCTTGCGCTTCGCCCGTAGCGTCGCCGTGGAGATCGAGCGCGGGCGCGTGGCGCCGTGACGCGGGCATTCATCGGCGTGGGGTCCAACATCGAGCCCGCCGCGAACGTAAGGAAGGCGCTGAAAGCGATGTCGGAGGAGATGCGGGTGATCGCGCTATCGACGGTCTACCAGACGGAGCCGGAGGCGCGCCCCGACCAGCCGCCATATTACAACTGCGTCGTCGAACTGGAAACCGACGCGCCGCCGCCGGAGCTCAAGCGCGCGCTGGGGGCGATAGAGGAGCGCCTAGGCCGCCGCCGCAGCGAGGACCGGTACGCGCCGCGCCCGATCGACCTCGACCTCTTGGTGTACGATGACTTGGCGATGCAGTCTGACGAGCTGACGCTTCCGGACCCGGAGATCGAGCGCCGCGCCTACCTGGCGGTCGCGTTAGCTGAGCTGGCGCCCGAACTTTCGCTGCCCGGTCGCAATGAGACGATGGCGGAGCTGGCGCGCCGCCTCCCACGCCACGGTATGCGCCCCCTCGAAGAGTACACGTCGGCGCTGAGAAAAGAGGTCGCAGATGGAAGCTAGAAGCGATAGGATCGAAGCCCTCATCCGACAGCTCCTGGTCGAGTTGGGTGAGGACCCGCAGCGCGAAGGGCTGGTCCGCAGCCCGCGACGGGTCGCCACCGCGCTCTCCTTCCTTACCTCAGGCTATGACATCGACATCGAAGCGCTGATCAACGGCGCCTGCTTC
>JBEKXP010000145.1:0-5396 GCA_049511815.1 Dehalococcoidia bacterium | reverse complement strand
CCAACGGCTGCTTCGATGTCCTCCATGTGGGGCATATCCGTTACCTGAAGGCCGCCCGCGGTCTTGGCGATTCCCTGGTGGTTGGGCTCAACACCGATGAGTCGGTACGCGCGCTGAAGGGTCCGCGACGCCCGATCTTCTCTCAGGATGAACGGGCTGAAATTCTGGCCGCCCTCGCCTGCGTGGACTTCGTCGTCCTGTTCGACGACAATACCGCCGAGCGGCTGGTCTCGCTGCTCCGGCCGGACGTCTACGTAAAAGGCGCCGACTACGCGCCGGGGTCCGGCAACGATCTGCCGGAGGCGGCAATCGTTCACGCTTACGGCGGAAGGGTTGAGTTGCTACCGCTTGTGGAAGCCCGATCGACCACAGCGATAATCGAAAACATCCTCGGCGAGAGGAGGACCGCCGCCTGATGACCGCCGTTCGTTCCCGCCAGGCCGAAATCAACCTGCCCGCGGGCCGCTCGCGAACGCATCCCGGCTATGGACCGGCCAAGCGTCTGATCGACATCGTCGGCGCGACCCTCGGCCTGCTCATCGTCTGGCCGATACTTCTAATCTGCGCCGTGCTGATCAAGCTGGACAGCCCGGGGCCTATCATTCACAAGCGTCAGTGGATGCGCAAAGGCGGCCGGAAGGCCTTCGCCTACAAGCTGCGCACGATGATTGCGGATGCCGATCGCTACCTCGACGAGCACCCGGACCTTCAAGCGGAGTTCGCGGTGAACTTCAAGCTGAAAGTCGACCCGCGCGTCACGCGCGTCGGCAAGCAATTGCGCCGACTCAGCCTGGATGAGCTGCCGCAGCTGGTGAACGTCCTGCGGGGAGAGATGAGTCTGGTCGGGCCGCGCATGGTATCCTTCTCGGAGGCCGAAAAGTACGGGGACCAGCTCGATAAGCTTCTCAGCGTCAGGCCGGGGATTACCGGTCTCTGGCAGGTGAGCGGCCGCCAGGAAGTCGGCTATGAGCAGCGCGTCCGGCTCGACATGGCGTACATCGACAGCCGCTCCCTCTGGCTCGACCTGAAGATCATCTTGATGACCATCCCAACCGTGCTGGCTGGCCGCGGCGCCTATTGAGTCTTCGCAATCCGATGGCCGATGAATCCGCCAAGAGAATCAGAGGATAGAAGTCGTGAGCATCAAGCGCGTCCTGGTTACCGGCGGCGCCGGATTCATCGGCTCCAACGTCGCCCGTCTCCTCTGCGACGAAGGTCTATCGGTCACTGTCCTCGACAATCTCTCCTATGGCCGCCGTGAGCTCGTCGACCCGCGCTGCCGGTTCATTCACGGCGACCTCGCGGACCGCGACCAGCTTCGCGAGGCGATGCGCGATGCCGAGGCGGTCATGCACTTCGCCGCGTCCAGCATCATCGCCCGCTCCTTCAGCGATCCCATGGAGTATGTCCGGAATAACGTCCTCAACGGCGCCAATCTCCTGGAATCGATGCGCGAGGCGGGCGTGAAGCATATCGTCTACTCGTCATCAGCATCGGTCTACGGGGAGCCGGTACACATTCCGATAAACGAGGACGACCCCAAGCAGCCAATCCAGCTCTACGGCGCAACCAAGCTGGCCTTCGAGACAATCCTCCAGGGCTACTACCACGCCTTCGGCATCAACAGCGTCTCCCTGCGCTACTTCAACGCCTACGGCCCGGCCGACCTCCAGGAGCCGGTGACGCGGGCAGTACCGCGCTGGATTCGGGCGGCCCTGACCGACGAGCCCATCGTGCTGTACTGGCGGGGGGAGCAATGTCGCGACTACGTCTTCGTGGAGGATATCGCTGCCGCCCATATCCGCGTCTTGGGACTCAAGGGGCTGCGCGTCTACAACATCGGGGACGGCGAGGGCATCCTGATGAAGGACGTGGTCGCGACGCTTCAGGAGCTGTTCCCCAAGCCCTTGCGCGTCGTCGAAGAAGGCGAGCGGACGGGAGACCCCGCGCGGCTGGTCGCGGACATCTCGCGCATCGTCAGTGAGGTTGGCTGGCGACCGCAGACGAAGCTACGCGATGGCCTTGCCCGGACCATCCCTTTCTACGAGAAGACCCGCGCCATCTGGTCGCACTAGGCGGTCTGAGGGCGGCGCGCCCTCATGGGACTTGAGGACCCGGAAGAGGCAGGCGGGGACCTGCGAATCCAACTTACTTTCCGCGGGCCGGCCGGACAATCGGGGAAAGACCTGATCTTGCCGCCGACGCCGATTGCGCTATACTTCGCCTGACACCGCAGCGAGGTGACAGATATGATCGAAGGCGTTGAGCTGAAAGACCTGGTCACCCACAGCGACGAGCGCGGCTTCTTCCGCGAGATCGTGCGCACGACCGAAGCGATTGCCGCCGAGGGTTTCGCGCAGGTCAGCCATTCGCTGATGTTCCCCGGCGTAATCAAGGCCTGGCATGTCCATCCGCACCAGATCGACTGGTGGTATGTGGTGGCCGGCGACCTGAAAGTGGCGCTGTACGACCTGCGCGACGGCTCAGCGACGCGCGGGGAGTTGCAGGAGGTCTTCCTCGGCGACCACTACCCGGCACGGCTGCTCAAAATACCGGCGGGGGTGGCTCACGGCTGCAAGGCGATAGGCGGACAGGCGCACCTGGTATACCTCACGTCGAGCGTCTACGATGTCGCGGAAGAGGGACGCCTTCCGCACGACGACCCGCGCATCGGCTACGACTGGCTGGCCCCGCCGCCGATCACGTAGTTGCCCGTCCGGCGCGTCTGATGCCGCTAGCTGGCACGGGCGCTCCAGCCGAGAGATCGGTTGGGTTCCATCCCAGCGTCCTTGTCGCGCTTGGCCTCGGCGAGGCCGGCCTCCGCGGCGTCGACCAGCTCGTCGCGGGTGGTGCCGTCTTCCGGATAGGCGACGATGGCGACGCTGGCGGTCACCGGCTCGGGCGGACCGTCGCCGCCGAAGACTGTCACCTGGCCGATCTGGGCGAGCAGCTTGCTCGTCATGGCGACGGCAACGGCGCGATTGCTCTCCGGCAGGATGAGCGCGAACTCGTCGCTGCCGTAGCGCACCGCGACCTCCGGCTCCGCCAGCGACGTCGCCAGCATCATGCCGACGGAGCGCAGCAGCTTGTCGCCCATCGACGGGCCGTAGCCCTGGTTGAACGCCGTGAAGCCGTCGATGTCCAGAAGAACTACCGAAAGAGGCCGGTTATAGCGTTGCGCCCGCACTATCTCCTGCGCCAGCGTGTCCTTGAAGTAGCGACGGTTGCGCAGCCAGGTCACTTCGTCGACTTCGCTGAAGCGACCCGCCTCCTCCTGGTCCAGGCTTTCCTTGAGCGCCAGCGTGCAATGGCCGGCCAGCAGCTCGAGGATCTCGATATCGACGTCCTCATGGTCGAACATGAACGTCACCAAGCCGATAGGCTCCGCGTTCATCACCAGCGGCACCATCGCCAGCTTCTTGACGTCCAGCCGCTTCTGTCCGGTCTCGCAGCTCTGGCGACCCAGCACATCCTCCGCCAGGTCGCGCACCGACGGCGCAACAACTACCTCGCCCGCTTCCAGGATTATACGCCGGGTGCTGCGCAGGTACAGCGGGAACTCCAGTTGCGTCATCTCCGCCTCGAAGGCGAGCGACGCCTGGTCGAGGCGCGCGTCGTTCGTGCCCTCGAGCGGCTTGGCGTGAAGGACGCCGCGTCGCCTGTCGAGCAGCAGCGGATAGACGATCTTCGCGCCGCTGATCTGAGGCGCCTTGTCCAGGAACAGCGTCAGTATCTCCGTGCTCGTACCGGCGCTATGCAAGAGCAGCGCCAGAATGCCGAGCTCGCGCAGGCGCTCTACCTGCCCTTGAAGAGCGGCGGCGTCCGGATTCTCGTCCGCCTGCGGGGCCTTCGGACCGCTAATGCCGTGCTCTCCCTTGGGCTTTGGCGACTCGCCGAGCAGCCATTTGCTGATTCCCGCTCTTAGCTGACTCTTTTCGGCCTTGCCTTCGTCCTCCAACTGACGCCTCCCCGGATATCAAGCCTTCTCCCCAAGCTGCACCAGGAACGTGTTCGACTCGTGCGGCACGATGGTGCAGTCTCGCTTCATGACCTTATGCAGCGCGTTCTCGATTTCGACCGGCTCAAGCTCTTCCGTGCTTTCCAGCGAAATCGAAGCAATGCCGTTGACGTAGTTGAGCAGCGATAGGTTCCGCACCACCGCGATGCTGGTCAGCGCCGCATGGAGCTGCATCAGCTCGACCGAGTTCTTGCGGTCCTCCACCGTGACGCGATAAGCGTACGGCGCCGGCGCGTCGTCAGGGACGAGCGTTACCGGCTTCGGCGCCGGCCGCGACGGCCCGGTCGGCATCATCCAAGGGCCTTCCACCTCCTCCGGCTGCTGCGCCCTCTCCTTTGCGCCGGGCTTCCGGCGCATCGCCTGCCACTCGCGGCTGAGGTGACCGCCTTCGACAGCCGGCGGGATCGCTGCCGGACCTGCCGCCTCCGCTTCGACGCCTCTTTCGGGGAACCCGAGAGGAGCGCGCGTCTCCGCGACTGGCGGCGCCTCTGCCTGACGCCGAGGCTGATCGATGAACGCGCCCAGAGCCTCTTCCAGCCCGCCGAGTCCGCGCAATATGGGCGCCATCTGCTGCAGCATCGAGCGGAGCAAGCGGATCGACTCCGCGGCCTCGTTGATGCTGTGCTCGACGGAGCGAAGCGCGTCGGTCCAGGCAGCCAGCGCGGGCGCCAGGTCGTCGCCCGGGACGGGCAAGCCGGCCTCGGCTGGCGGCGAGTCGGACGTTGGCGCCGGAGTTGCTTCCAGCGCTTCTTCCGGTGGCGCCGGAGCCACCTCCGAAGTATCCTCCGGCGGCGCCTCGTCCTCTTCGGTATCTGAGCCGTCGCTCAAGAGAGCGTCTGTCGTCAAGTCCATTCCCCAACGGGTCATCGCCCGCAGCCTTGCCGCTCGGGCGAAAACGTCCTCCACTTATTGATCGGCATGTCGGGCCAAGCTCCGCACGCCGGAACGCGACAGGTAGACTACCAACGGCCCTTCCGGTAACATCGCCTTATTCCCTGGCCCCTCACTGGAGCGGAAAGGACGCGCCGAAATGAAGGCAATCGTGTTCAACGAGCATGGGGACATCGACGTTCTCAAGTACATTGACGTGCCGGAGCCCCAGATCTCGCCCAACGAGGTGCTGATCAAGATAAAGGCCTCCGGCTGCAACTATAACGACATCTGGGCCCGTAGGGGCATGCCGGGCGTCTCGATAATCATGCCGCACATCTCCGGCAGCGACGCCTCGGGCGAGATCGTCGATGTCGGCAGCGAGGTCAAGAACGTCAAAGTCGGCGACGAGGTCGTCGTCTTCAGCAGCTTCAGTTGCGGCACCTGCGAAGCCTGCGCCCGCGGCGACGTCTTTTTCTGCCGTCAGTTCAAGATCTGGGGCTTCCAG
>JBEKXP010000144.1:0-5464 GCA_049511815.1 Dehalococcoidia bacterium | reverse complement strand
CGCCCAGTCCCCACAGCAGCAGGACCATCAGCGGCGAGGCGATCCAGTCGCTGAGGAAGAACGTGACCAGTGCACGTATCGTCCCCACCTGATACTCGAGAAGCGCGACGACAACGAAGACGAAGCACGGCATGACCCACCTCACCGCCGGGCCCGGCTGAGCCAGCGTGGAAGCGGGTATCAGCCACAGGTGGCCCGCTCGCAGGCCGTCAAGACTGAGACCGACCTTGTGAGACACCTCGGGGCCGCCCAGTCGCAGCGCTGTCGTCGTCGCGGAGACCGCCAGCGTCACGGCAGCGACCACGATTGCGCCCGGAAAGAGGCGAAGGTAGCGCGAAAGCGACGATCGCGGGGGCACTCGCACCATACGCGAATCCGTTTCCGTCATCTCTCCCCCGGCAGGCGCTGGATGCGTTGAAGAACGAGCAAGCTGGCGGCGCCGAGCGCGACCGGCAGCCAGAACGCGAAGAAACGATAGCCAAGCGCGGCCGCGATGGCGGTATTCCGCGACACGCCGAATGAGACGAGTAGCACGCTCAGCGACGCCTCGACGAAGCCCAGCCCCGATGGCGTGATCGCGACCAGCGAGAATAGCAGCGAGATCGCATAGGCGGAAAGCGCCTGCCGAACGTTGATGTCGGCGCGGACCGCGTGCGCCATCAGGTAGAGCAGCGCTGCGGACAGCACCCCAATGCCGAGGGCGTGCAGGAACGGCACCAGGTACTTCAGGGGGCGCTTGGCGACGAAGGTAATCGCCTCGTAAAGCTCGTCCGCGGCCACGCGCGTAGAATCGAGGTCGACGACCTCCTCGCGCCCGAGGCGGCTCGCCACCCCGTTCGCGGCCCTTGCGCCAAGTAGGTACATCCGCTGCAGCGCTCGCCGACTGCTCAACGCGGCAACTGGCACGGCGCCGACCACAACGATTATGACGGTGATGATCAGCGAGGCGATGACTTCGGCCTCCGTCAGCGAGCCCTGCAGGTAGAGCAGGATGAGCGCGACGATCAGGACGACGACGAAAGCGGCGTAGCCTAGGACGTAGGCGGCCATGTAAGCGGCGCTCACTCTAGCGGCCGACTGTCTGCTCCAGCGCGCCTCCTGCAGATAGAACGCTATGCCGCCGATGCCCCCGGTCTTCGAAACGAGGTTCACGAAGTAAGACGCCTGAGTGATGAAGACGAATCGCCGGACAGAGGCGCGCAGGCCTGTCGCCCAGAAGGTCGTGGCGTAGAAGAGAGTCAGGTTCAGGACGAAGAGGACCTCGACGGCGGCGGCAGCGCCCAGATACGACGGGCGGGCAGAGCGAAGCTCGGAGGCGATCTGCCTGGCTTCATCGAGATTGGTGGCGATGAGGACGACGACCAGCAGGAAGAAGACGAGCCAGACCAATCGGACAAGCGTGAGGCGTTGCGGGCGCCGTCGAGATGATGCGTCGTTGCCCTCGCGCTCGATCATAGACACATAAGTTCACCTTCGGCCTAATCAGCCGATTCAGCGCCTAACCAAATCATAGCACAGGCGAAGGAGGCCAGGAGGTAAGACGGGCGGTCAGAGGGCGCGCACGTCGCGGGAGGCGAGGCCGCTGACAAGCGATAGCAGCAGCGCCACCAGCACGAAGACGGCGATGGTGTGGGCAGTCCCAAGGTAACGGTCGGCGACGAAGCCCATCATGAGGGCGCCGAACGGGTTGAGGCCTTGCGCCATCATGTACAACGCAAGCACGCGGCCGCGGAACTCATCCTGGACGTGGATCTGCACGAGCATCTGGTTGAACGCGGTGAACGTGACGAAGCCTACGCCGCCGATGATCAGCAACACCAACGAGAGGAAGTAGGCGCGGGAGAAGGAGAACGCCAGGATCATAAACGAGTAGAAGACGAGCGCCACGCTCATGATCAGGCCCTTGTAGCGCACGTTGGCGAAACGGGTGACCACGATACCGCTGCCAAAAGCGCCGATGCCGACGCCGGTCAGCAGCCAGCCGTAGCCCTGCGAGCCCACGTGAAGGTAGTTCTGCGCCATGATGGGCATTAGCTGGATGTAAGGGTATATCAGCATCGTCGGGATCCCCTGCAGAAGCGTCAGCCGGAGCAGCGCCCGATGGCGCAGCAGATAGGCCGTCCCACGCCGCAATGCCGTCAGCGCCGACTCAGACGCCACTGCTGCCGTCTGCTCGAGCCGCATGGCAATCAGGCTGGCGATGGCGCAGAGGAAGAAGAGCGCCTCGCTGAAGAACGCCGCCGAGACGCTGTAGCCGATCAGGAAGCCCGCCAATCCCGGCCCGACGACCCGCGCCATGTTGTTCACCATCGCGTTCATCGCAATGGCGTCCGGCAGGTGCTCGCGGTCCACGACGTCGTATACCAGGAACTGGCGGACGGGGTTGTAGACGCTGGCGGAAAGGCCGCCGGTGAAAGCGGTTATGTAAAGCTGCCACATCTCGATGCGGCCAATCACGATAAGGATAGCGATGGCAAGCGCGCCCAAACCGTTGAGGGCAGACGCGACGGCGGTCAAGATGCGTCGATTCGTGTGCTCGGAGAAGCCGCCGACGAAGGGCGAGACGAAGATGATGCTGACGCCGCGGATGAACTGGACGAGCCCCAGCTGGAAGGGCGAGTCGGTGAGCTGCGCGACCAGCCAGCCCTGGCCGATCTGCTCCATCCAGAAAGCGAAGCTCGAGGCAGCCGTACCGCTCAGGAGCCAGCGGAAGTTCGGGAGGACCAGCGATTCGAAGGCGCGCGAACCGGAAGCCGCGCCGACGCCCGGCATCGCCCCGTCAGCGGAATCGGCGGATTCGGCCACTGGACGCTCCTCCTTCGGTATGCGTCCATTCTATGCTTCCGCTGGAATGAGGAAAATCGTATTGAAGTCAGAGGTCGATGCCGTGCACTGAGTAGCCGAGGTAGGCAAGCGCCAGCCCCCGCACGAGCTTCCCCAGCATGACCGGCACCAGGAAGCGCCAGAAGCTCATCCGGACCGCCCCGGCGCTGAATCCGGCCACCTCGAAGAACGGGTTTGGGATGGCGGCGAGCAGGAAGAGCGTCACGCTGCCGTGGTGAGCGAGAAGCCAGGTTATCGCCGCGCCGACGCTTTCGACGCTGCGACGGAACCAGGCTGGGCCGCCGACACGACGGCCGTGGGCGAGGTCGCGTCCGACGGAGCCGACGACGTAGGTGGTGATTTCGCCCAGCCCCATGCCCAGGCCGCCGGCAATGCCGACCCGGATTGCTCCCAAGGATTTCGCGTCGCTGACGATGAGCGCCTGGCCCGCCAACGTGAGGCCGGGGATGAAGAGGAACGAGACGGCGGTGCTCGCCAGGTTCACGAGGAAGACGCCGGCGTATCCCAATCCCTTGAAGCGGTCCTGGAGGATGAGCACGCCGCCGGCCAGGACGACGAGCACGAAGGCGGTGATAGCGCCGGCAATTATGCGCCGCTTGCGGTCTTCGACGATCCACTCGGCGAAGCGCGTCAACCGGTTCGGTCGGCGGTCTTCGGTCTCTTCGTCTCGCTCCACGTTCTTCTCGGGGCGTTCTTCCATGAGCGCCTCCTCTGCCTTGCTCAGAATAACATTGGAAGCGCATCGAATCGAGGCGTCGAGAGATGAACGGCGGAGACAACATGTCGCCCGTAGCCGAGATGTCCATTCTACCCAAAACCCCGTAGGCCAGGCTTTCCAGCCTGGCCTTGTCGCCGCCGAGACTGGAAGGTCTGGGCTACGTGGTTCATAAGTGGTTCCGGAGCCTCCCGTATGCCGGGAAGAAGGAGGCGACCAGCGTGGGGTCTCACGCTGGTCGCCTGAAAGGGGCGGGCGGGGCAACGCCGATTAGGTTCGGAGAGGAGCCGTTACTCGCCGCCTACGCCACTCAGGATTCCATCCGGGCCGGCAGCCTTCTCTGCCGGCGTCTCTTCCGCTGGGGCCTCTTCGGCAGCCGCAGTCGCAACCGCCGCGACTTCCGGCAGCGCCGAGCGCTCCAGCAGCTCTACCAGGTCGATGGCTTCCGGCGGCTCTTCTAGGCCAAGGCCGGTCAGTCCGTCTTTGAACATCTGGAGGCAGAACGGGCAGGCCGTCAGAACCTTGTCGCAGCCCGTGTCCACCGCCTCCCTGGCGCGCAGCCGGTTGACACGCTGCTCCGGCTCCTCCTCCATCCACATCCGTCCACCGCCGGCGCCGCAGCAGATGCCGTTCGCGCCGCAGTGCTCCATCTCGACGAGCTCGACGCCCGGAACCGCGGCGGCCAGCTTGCGAGGCGCCTCGTAGATGTCGTGGTAGCGGCCGAGGTAGCAGGGGTCCTGGTAGGCGACGACCGCCTTGACCTCGCTGGTCAGCTTCAGCCGGCCCTCTTCGACCAGCTTCAGCAGGAACTCCGTGTGGTGCACTACCTCGAAGTCGCCGCCGAACTGCGGGTACTCGTACTTCAGCGTGTGGTAGCAGTGCGGGCAGGCGGTGATGATCTTCTTGACGTTGTGCCGCTTCAGGGTCTCGATGTTGGCCTGCGCCTGGCACTGGAACAGGTACTCGTCACCGATTCTCCTCGCCTGGTGGCCGCAGCAGGACTCCTCGTGGCCGAGGATGCTTATCTTGACGCCGGCGGCGTCGAGGAGCCGCGCCAGGGCCAGGGCGGCCTTCATGCTGCTCTCCTGAAGGGCGGCGGTGCAGCCGACCCAGAAGAGGAATTCGGCGTCGCCGTCGTTGGCGACGTTCTTGACCTCGAAGCCCTCCGTCCAGTCGGTCCGCGAGGCCGAGGCGCCCTTCCAGGGGTGGCCGCGGTCCTGGATCGAGCGCAGGGCCGCCATGAGCGTCGGCGGGATGTTCCCCTGCTCGAGGACGAGGTTGCGACGAAGCTCTATTATCTTCTTTACAGGCTCGACGAAGACGGGGCAGGCCTCTTCGCAGGCGCCGCAGGTCGTGCAGGACCACAACTCGTCCTCGCTGACGACGCCGCCGGCAAGGAGCGGCACTTCATCCTGCGACGGCTGCTTGCCGTTGCGCTTGCCGCGCAGGAGCACCGGCGCCCGCTCTACCATGTGCGCCTTCAACTCCTGGATGACCATCTTGGGCGAAAGCGGCTTGCCTGTCATGTTGGCCGGGCACATCTCCTGACAGCGGCCGCAGCGGGTGCAGGCGTCGAGGTCGATAAGGTCTTTCCAGGTCAGGTCCTGAAGCTTAGATGCGCCCAGAGCGCCTACGCTTTCCTCTGTTATTTCAATCGGCTTCAGTACTCCTTTGGCGCCCTGGACGCGCAGGAACATGTTGAGCGGCGCGGTAGCGACGTGCGCCAGTTTGGTGAATCTGACTGTCACGTAGCCCATGCCGCCCATGGCAATGAACATGTGGGACCACCAGAATGTCTTGTGGAGAGTCAGTTGAGCGTCGTGGCCAAGCGGACGGAACGCCTCGGCGAAGATGAGGCCAACCGGCGACCACACCGACCAGCCGGGGTGGACCGTGATCTCTGTC
>JBEKXP010000143.1:0-5568 GCA_049511815.1 Dehalococcoidia bacterium | reverse complement strand
ACCCTGCCGTGAATGGCTTTGTTTCTGTCATCGACGGAGAGACCAATGCCGTGATACGAACCGTTGAAGTGGGGAGGACGCCACTGGGCGCTGCCGTCAACCCTGTGACGAACCGCGTCTACGTTACCAACTATGACAGCGGTTCTGTCAGTGTCATCGATGGCAGCACGGATGCGGTCATAGCCACGGTTGGGGGCCTCGACCTACCAGAGGACGTCGCCGTTAACAGCGTTACCAACCGGGTTTATGTGAGCCTCCGCGCGGGCCCTCAGCCCAACGACTGCGTGGCCGTCATAGACGGCGACTCAAACACTGTTGTCGGACATACCGTGGACCTGGGCGAGGCGGTGGATGCAGTAGCCGTCAATTCCACCACCAACAGGGTATATGCTTCCGTGGATAATGTCTTTCCAGAAGGCCCAGGGTTCGCAGTGATCGATGGCAGTACGAACGCGGTGCTCTCTCTCACGCGCTCGGCAGATGTCGGCACTCACAGACAATTGGCCGTCGACACGGTCGCCAACATTGTGTATGGCACCTCCTATCTCGGCACGTCGGTCAAGTACTACGACGGTGAAAGTGGCTCTCTCCTCGGCCAGATCAACTTTGGAAGCGAGGCCCCGGGATTAACAGGCGTGGGCGTCAACATTGACGAGGGAAATCGGCGTCTGTACGCTTCCGCTGGCAGCAACGATGCTGGGGCGCTATTCGTCATCGACCTCGATACGCGCACCATCCTGGCCACCGTCAGTGTCGGGGCCGACGCATGGGGCGTCGGCGTTAACCCAGATTCGAGCCGTGTATACGTCGCCAGCAACAACCCAAACACAGTGACCGTCGTTGCAGATGCGCCGCCTGCTCCCACGCTAACCGAGACGTTTACGCCGACGCCAACCGAGACCTACACGCCGACGCCCACAGAAACGTTTACGGCTACGCCCACTGACACTCCGACGCCAACTTCAACAGCGACTTGGACGCCAACAGCGACGCTCACTGTCACACCTAGTCCAACAGCCACCTACACGCCAACTCCAACCTTCACGCCTACGGCGACAGATACGGCGACAACTACACCGACCTTCACGCCGACCCCAACCGAGAGTCAGACGCCAACGTCGACCGCAACGCCTACCCAGACGCGCACACCTACGCCAACTGCCACGGCCACACCGACTGCCAGCCCTACACGTACTCAGACACCAACACCGACAAGTACATCAACGCCTGGCCCTCCACATCCGCCGAGCGTGGGCGGCAAGGTCATGCTCCCGCCCGCCGCCGTTGCTGCTGAGGCTGGCGTGGCAGGTGGGGACTCTGGATGGTCGGGTTGCGCGTATGCGGCCCTTGCTGTTGGTCTGAGTGCGGCGTTCGCGGCGCTGGGCGTCGGCGGCTGGTACGTCAGGAGGCGCTGGCAGCGACGCGGTTATTGACAATCGCGCAGGCGATGGTACGCTTGCGGCACTGGTGGCTCGTCTCCGATATCACCGCTAGATACGGCTCCTGCCCAACAGGGAGGTTGCGCGATGTTAGCGCTGTCCATGCGCGCGAAGGTCCCTTCTTTTGTAGCCCATCACACCGCTCAGTAGTTACACTACCCCTATTGGCTTGTCTGGCCATGTCAGTGTCATCAACAGGCTGTGGCCACAACGGCGTCTCGAAAGGCGAATACCTCACGGTTGACCGCGAATGTTCATCTGGTGGCTGGCGCCGGCCGCTCTCCTAGCGGCGCGAATCCTCTGGCAGCGAAGACCCGGGCTGGCCGCATGCGCCACGTTCTGGGGGTTGGCCGCCGCCTTTCTGTTCCTGGGATGGCAGGCCGGGATCGCGCAGTACATGTTTGCCGCTGGCATCTTGTGCAACGCCCTGGTCACGCTGGCCAACGGCGGCTTCATGCCGGTGGCCTCGCGCAGGAAGATGCAGGGGCCAGCGCGCTCGGTCTGGGTGCAGAAGGAGAGTGGGACTCGGCTAACGTTCCTCGCCGACAATTTCGGCAACCGCTTCGTGCGCTTCAGCATCGGCGACGTGCTGCTGCTGGCGGGATTCTTTCTCTCGTTCTTCGGGGTCTAGCCGCCTGGTAAGGTAACCCCTCCCGGCTTCCCGCTGATCCTCTGATGCAATAGTCGCTTGACAGCGGAGCGAGGGATGCAATAATGGGGCCAATGTCCAGGCTGACGAATCCCCTCGTTCTAGTGCCGGTTGCTGGTGTCGTCCTCGCGGCAATAGCGGTTGCAGCCGTCATATTCGCGGCTGGGGGTATCGGGCAGGGCCAACCTGCGGCGACAGCGACTTCGACACCTACACGCACTGCGACAGCGACCGGCACGCCCACGCCGACACAGACAACGACACAGACGCCAACACCCACACCGACATCTACCGTCCAACCAACAACAAAGGTGTTCAGCTATCAGCCTGCGCTTGCCGCAACCCCATTCCCTCTTTCTGGCGACAACAGTTGTTGGACCAACTCGATTGCATCCCAACGGGCTGATGCCTTTCGATGTTCGTTGGGCAATGATATTCATGATCCTTGCTTTCCATTCCAGCGGCCTGAAGATGTCTCGTCGCAAGGTGCGATCGTATGTCCAGGCGATCCACGCACTACCTCTGATGACATAGCCTTTGCCTACGATCTATCGCAGCTACCACATCCTTCGAGCGCGAAGGCTAATCCCTGGTTCATGGTAGTAGATGGGAACCCCTGTGGGATGGTCACGGGCACTCTGCCTTCAGTGGGTGGAGTCTCGGTTCCCTTTAGCTGTACGGGGGGCTTGCTGTGCAATGAACCGCAGGGATCGGATTACATGACCGCCGAGTGTGGCACAGTCGAAGACGGAACCCTGCAAACACACTTCGTTTCAGAGGTATGGAAATAGCCAACAAGTAACGGGTCGACGGCCCAGAAGGAGCAGATTCCTGTGGCATTCGGCCTTATGAGACGGTGTGCACGCAGGGCGTCCTGGTTGTTGCTCGTGATGGCGACCGCGGTGTGTGCATGCTCAGGCGGCGGTGCACCCTCGCCGTCGCCGCAGGTGGAAAGCACGAGTTCGCAAGACGCGTCGACGATCGCAGCCGACGCCTACGTGTGGGGCCTGCCGCTGGTGGTGACGATGCGTACGATGCAGACGCTCGCGCCGGCCATCGGCGTGAACCACCTCTTCGCACAGCAGCAGTTGTCCGATCCTGCAACCCGGGTCATCGTCGCACCCAACGTCGACACGCTGTACGACGTCACGGTGCTCGACTTGAGCAGCGGCCCTGTTGTGTTGACCGTGCCGGAGATCCGCGATCGCTACTACACCTTCGAGTTCCTGGACATGTATACGGAGGCCTTCGCGTATGTCGGCACCCGCGCCACCGGGGGCGCGGCCGGGTCCTGGGTGATCGCGCCGCCGGGATGGGACGGGGCCTTGCCGCCTGCGGACCATTTGATCAGTGCCCCGACTCCATTGGTGTTCGTTTTGGGCCGGTTCCTCGTGTTGAGCGCTGACGATCTGCCCGCGGCGCGCGCTGTCATGGCCCAGGTACGCCTCGAACCGCTATCGCCTCAGTCCGGTGAGGCGGGTTCTGCTGCGTCCTCGTTCGGCGCTCCTCCGGGCACCCCACAGAGCGTTGCGGACGCCGGTGCGGCCTTCTTCGACGAATTGGGCGATGTGCTGGCAATCAGCCCGCCGGCGAGCGAAGCGGACCGTGCGGCGCTAGCGCGCTTCGCCGCCATCGGCATCGGCCCGGGGCAACACCCCGCGACCAACGCGACCGCCGACTCGCGTGCCGCTCTCGCGAAGGGCGTTATCGACGGGGCAGCGCGCGTCAAACAGGAGCTCTCCTCGTCGACAGACAGCGTGAACGGCTGGGAAAGCCATCAGCATCTCGGACAGTATGGTGACGACTTCCTCCTACGCGCTGCCATCGCCCAGGCGCTCTGGGGCGCCAACGTCCCTGAGGAAGCGGTCTACGCGAGATCAACACAAGACGCCAACGGAGAGGCCTACTCGGGTGCCCGCGACTACGTCCTGCACTTCGCTGCGGGCGCGCTCCCACCCGCGAAAGCGTTCTGGTCCCTCACCCTGTACGCACCCGATATGTTCCTGTTTGACAACCCCGCCAAACGCTACGCAATCGGCGACCGCACCCCCGGCCTGCAGGCCAACCCTGATGGGTCGCTTGACCTCTACCTGCAGCAGAGCTCGCCACCGGGACATGAATCGAACTGGTTGCCCACTCCCGCGGGAGGCTTTGTGCTGATGATGCGCATTTATCTTCCCGAGCCCACCGTCCTCGACGGCACGTACCGGCTTCCCGCGGTTATGCCCAATTAGCTGTATCGTGCTCCGTGCCTTTTGTTTTTCAATTTGAGGATCAACAAGAAAAGACAAGAACTGTTTTCAGATTCGATCCGTAATTGTAGTTTCGCGCATTGCTTTGCCTCGTTTTTTGATCTTTTGATCACGATCAAAGCCGCTGAAATCCCTCCAGAAATCGCTCCCGAAACCCCTTGACAAGTTGCCCCATGCGAGGGACGATCTGCCTGTAGCAGCACGGCCTGTATACGAGGCACCTTAACAACCGAATAGTTACTGCTGGCGCTCCAGCACAACTTATGGAGGTACGCAACAATGGCTGACAACATCGATCCCCGATTAGCCCGAGAGCGAGACCGCATCAAGAAAGCGCGAGAGCGCCTCCAGAAGGCCGAACAGCGCGAGAAGCAGATAGCCGCCGAGGTTGAGCTCACAAAGCGGCGGGCGGAGATAACCCAGGCAGTGCACGGGGCTGTCAAGCAAGCGCTCGGCACTCTCAAGCTCGACCTACCGCCAGAAGGCTTGACCCTATTCGTTCACGGCGAGAACGGCAGCTTTGGCGTTGACGTGAAGATCGGCGGAGGTAAGAGCAACGGCAACGGAAACCGCAGGTCCATCAGCGCCCTCGGCGTTAGTGGATACGTCCTGCCGGATGGCAGCAAGGTTGACTCTGCGGCTGCGGTGCTAGACCACTTCAAGCAGCCTCACAAGAACGATAGCGCCGCCAGGCTCATCCTCGGATGGGCCAAGGACAATCCTGATGATGCCGCGACAGTGAAGGTCGTTATCGGGAAAACTCAGGTCCCCCTGAGCGAGGCAATCAATCGAATCTAGAGAGACACAGCGCCAGCAGCATTCTATGGGAGAAACGGTCGGCTTTTGCTGGCCGTTTTTCTCTCGTATACTGGAGACACACGGTTTAGCGCTTTCTCGAAGCACCGTCCGAATCTACAAGCAAGTCGTTAGCGGCTGGTGGGTTCGTAAACCGCGGGTCGAGGGTTCGAATCCCCCCGCTGGCTCCAATCCCAACGCCCTACTTGTCTGCGGCCATCACGTATTCGATTGCCTGCGCAAATGTGTCGTAGGGCTTGGCGCCGCCGAGATAGCGGCCATTGATGAAGAAGGCGGGAAGCACGAAGTCCGTCAACTGCGCGTCATTGACGGCCTTCTGCGCAACCTGCTGGTCCGCCTGGACTACGCTCGCCATCCTGCCCGAGTCAAGGCAGTCGTTGAATGTGGCAGTGTCTAGCTTTAACTGAGCCGC
>JBEKXP010000142.1:0-5570 GCA_049511815.1 Dehalococcoidia bacterium | reverse complement strand
CCTCTACATGACGGTGATAACGATCACGACGGTCGGCTTCCAGGAAGTGCATCCACTGAGCGGGGGCGGTCGCATTTTCACGATGGCGCTGGTCATCCTTGGCGCCGGCACCGCCCTATACATACTGGTCGGCGTGGTTACGCTGGTAATCGAAGGCGAGCTAGGCGAGGCCTGGGGAGTGCGAAGAATGAAAGCGAAGATTCAGGCGCTGCGCAATCACTACATCCTCTGCGGGTTTGGACGCGTGGGGGAAGAGATCGGGCGCGAGTTCAAGGACCGCGACGTGCCGTTCGTGGTCGTTGAGTCGAACCCCGAGTCTATCAAGCGCGCCAGGCAACGCGAGTTCCTGCTCATCGAGGGCGACGCTTCGGTGGACGCCGTGCTCGTGGAGGCGGGAATTGAGCACGCCCGCGGCTTGCTCGCCGCCTCCGACTCCGATTCCGGAAACACCTACATCACGCTCACCTCGAAAGCCTTGAACCCTGAGGTGCTTGTTGTGTCCCGTGCCGGTCATCCCGCGAACATCGAGCGGATGCGTCGGGCGGGCGCCGACCGGGTCATCTCTCCCTATCAGATCGGCGGCCGGCGAATGGCGCTGTCGGCGCTGCAGCCGCTGGTGCTGGACTTCATCGACACGCTCACGGGCGGCCGGCCCGAGGAGCGGATGGTGGCGGAGCTGATCGCGACGCCGCAGTCGTGTCTGGCGGGCTGCACGCTGGAGGAGGCGGTTGCCGAGCGGGCGAACGCGATTGTGCTGGCGGTGCAGAAGTCGGACGGGAAGATCGTTGTCGGGCCGGCCAGCAATACGATTGTGGAGCGGGACGACCGGCTGATCGTCCTGGGTCGAGAAGCCGACATCGAAGCGATGGCGGAAGGACCCGCGTCCACCCGCGCCTGAGGCCGCCGTTGCCTGTAGCCGCCGTTAGCGCGAGGATGCGCATCGGAGGCAGCTTCGGTGGCGCCATGCTCCCTGTTCGTCGTCAATCCCATCGCTAGAGGCGCGCCGCCGCTTGACGTGCTGCGGCTGGCGTCCGCGTGGCTGGAGGCGGAAGGCTGGCAGACGGAGTTCGTCATGACGCAGCGAAAGGGCGACGCGGTAGGTGTCGCGCGGGAGGCGTCGGAATCGGGATGCGACGTCGTAGTTGCCTGCGGCGGCGACGGCACTGTCAATGAGGCGGCGAACGGGCTGGCGGGGAGCGAGACGGCGCTGGCGGTCATCCGCGGCGGCACGGCGAACGTCTGGGCGAAGGAGGTCGGGATCCCGCGGGCGCCGATGGCGGCGGTGCGGTTGCTGAAGGAAGGACGGCGGCGACGGGTGGACCTGGGGGTGGTGGAGTCGGGGGCGGGGGAATCGCGCTACTTTTTGTTGATGGCGGGGATCGGCGTGGACGGGCACGTCGTCGGGCACGTGCCGGAGGGGCTGAAGCATCGATTCGGCGCCCTGGCATACTTCGCCTACGCGGTGGCGGACGGGGCGCGCTTCCGGCCGCAGCCCGCGTCGCTGACCATCGAGGGCGAGACCGCGGAAGTCGACCTGTTCTGGCTGCTGGCGGGCAATACGCGGTCGTACGGCGGACTGTTCAATATCACGCATCACGCCGTGGTGGACGATGGGCTTCTCGACCTGTACGCGTTCACAGGCGGGAGCGTGGCGCGGAAGCTTTGCCTCTGGTTGCGCGTGCTGACGCATCAGCACGATAACGCGCCGGGCATCGAGTACCGGCGGGTGCGGGAGGTGCGACTTTCGACGCCGGCGTCGATGGCGGGCCAGGTAGACGGCGAGGCGCTGGGGTTCACGCCGCAGGTCGTGCGGGTGGCGCCGCGGGCGCTGACCGTCGTCGTGCCGGACGCGAGGAACGACCTCTTCGCCGGCGGCTAGGCCACGAACACCTCTCCCGCCTTGACCGTGAAGACGCGGGCGTCCGGCAGGGCTTCCCGCGCGTATTCCTCCTCGGCTGACGTAATCCAGACCTGATCGAAGCCGGCGACGGCGTCGAGCACGCCACGGCGGCGCGAGTCGTCCATCTCGGAGAGCACATCGTCGAGAAGGAGGAGGGGACGGTCGCCGGTGGCGGCAAGGAGGAAGCGCGCCTCGGCGAGTCGGAGGGCGAGGGCGGCTGTGCGGCGTTGCGCGCGCGAGGCGAAGGCGGCGGCGGGCCTGCCGTCGAGAAGAAACAACAGGTCGTCGCGATGGGGTCCCCAGAGGGACGCGCCGGCGGCGACGTCGTGCGGGCGCGAGCGGGCCAGCGTTTCGAGGAAGGCGGCGGCGAGGTCAGCTTCGTCCCTGCTGAGGAGGTCGTCGGCGGCCCAGTCGCGTCGCAGACGGGGCTCGTAGACGAGGCGCAGCTCTTCGCGCTCGCCGCTGAGGGCGACGTGGGCTTCGGCGGCCAGCGTCGCGAGGGCGCGGCTCGATTCGGCGCGGGCGCGGGCGATGTGGGCGCCGCTTTCGGCCATGCGCGTCTCCCAGAAGGAAAGCTCATCGGGGCGGGCGAGGCCGTCGCGGAGGCGTCGCAGGAGGGCGTTTCGCTGGAGCATGACGCGGGCGTATTCCTGGAGGGCGGTCAGATAGCGGCTGTCGATCTGAGAGAGCGTGATGTCGAGGTAGCGGCGTCTGAGGGCGGGCGGCCCGCCGATAAGGTCGAGGTCCTGGGGCGTGAAGAAGACGGAGCTTATCTGGCCGACGACCTGCGCCGCGCGCCGTGGGGCGCCGTTCACGCGGAGCCGCTTGCCGGCGCGGGAGGCAATGGGCTCTGTGCTGTCGAAGCCGCGGACCGCCATTTCGACGCGGACGGGGCCGGCCAGGCGCTCGGCTTCGGCGACGATGCGGGCGACGGCCGGAGTTTCGGCGTCCCAGTTGATGAGGTCGCTGTCGGTGGTAGTTCGGGGGGAGCGGACCGTCGACAGGAGGTGGACGGCTTCGAGGAGGTTGGTCTTGCCCTGGGCGTTCTCGCCGAGGAAGAGCAGGAGGCCGGCCGGCGGGTCGAGCTCCAGGCGGCGGTAGTTGCGGAAGTTGTCGAGGGTCAGGCGGCTAACGCGCACGGCCTCAGTCTACTAGACGTGACGGCGGCCCGCCAGCGGAGCAAAACCGCAGGGTCAGTCGCCTTCCTGGCGACGGCGGCGCTTGAGGAACTCTTCGAGGTCTTTGATGACCATCTCGCTGGGCGGCAGCGGAGGCAGGTCGGCGTCTTCCGGCGACTCGTCGGCGGCGTCGGCGCGACGTTCGAGGTCCTGAAGGTACGCCGCCGCCTCGGGGTTGGTGCCGATGATGGCGGTGACCTGCTGCTCGAAGCGCTCCACCGCGCGGTCGATGTCGTCGAGGTCGAGGCCGAGGGTGAAGAGCGCATCGACGGTGGCGACGAGGGCGCGCGCGACCTTGGGGTTCTGGCTGATGCCGAGGTAGTGGGGGACGCTGGCCCAGAGGCTTATCGCCGGGAGGTCTGCTTGCTGGCAGGCGTCGTGGATGACGCCGGGGATGCCGGTGGGCCCCTGGTAGCGGGTCGCGCCGACGCGAAGAGCGCGCAGGCGTTCGAGGAGCTGCGGGTCGGTGGCAAAGCCGATGAGCGGCACTTCGCGGGTGTGCGGCACGTCGCCGAGCATGGCGCCGAGGGTGACGATCATGCCGACATCGCACTGTTTCGCCACGTCCATGATCTCGGCGGTGAAGGCGCGCCACTTGAGCTGCGGCTCGATGCCCACCAAGACGACGACGTCGCGTTCGAGGGCGGGATCGACGTGGTAGAAGAAGGAGTTGGCGGGCCAGGTAAGGCTGCGCTGGTGGTCGGGGCCGACGGAGACGGTGGGCCTGGCGCTTGTGAAGTCGTAGAACTCCTCGGGGTCGATATCGGCGAAGCGGCGGGCGGACCACTTTTCGACGAGGAGGCGCGCGGCTGTGGTCGCGGACTCCGCGGCGTCGTTCCAGCCGGCGAAGGCGGCGACGAGCAGCGGGTTGCGCAGCGATGGTATCTGTTCGATGTGGGTGTAGGGCATAACCTGCCTGGCGGCGCCGAGAAACTGTCGGTGCGTCGGTGCCACGTTCGAGTATAGCATCATCGTGCGTCAGGCGACCAAGAGTGTAACCTTCGCTGCTGCTGCGAAGGGAAACATCAGCGCCTGTCTTGTTCTTGCGCCGCTGCCGTGAGGGGCAACGTTCATGTCTTCCTTCCCACCCACCCGCCCGAGAAAAGTCCATTGGGGCCAAGGGGACACCCCTTGGAACCCCGGCAGAGGGGAGACCCTCTGCACTCCCTTTGCGAGATCCGCCGTATCGTCATTGGGGGCGAAGTGGCATAATGGGCGAAACTTTGCCTCCAGGCGGTTATGACGGACCACAACGACTTCCCGGCGCAGGCCCTCTTCGAGCCCCGGTCTGTCGCTGTGGTAGGCGTGCCACGCAGCCCGAAGGTGGGCCAGATCTTTCTCCAGGGACTGCTGCATCCCGGCTACAAGGGGCCGATCTATCCGGTCAATCCGAACGCCGACGAGGTGCTTGGACTGCGCTGCTATCCCTCGGTGACGGCGCTGCCGGAGACGCCGGACCTGGCGATTCTAGTCGTGCCCGTCGAGGCGGCGATCGAGGTCGTACGGGAGTGCGCGGCGAGGGGAGTGAAGGCAGCGGCGCTATTCACGTCGGGCTTCGCGGAGGCGGGCACAGAGGAAGGACGTCTGCGAGAGGCGGAGCTTCTGGCGGCGGCAAGCAGCGGTCCGCAGCCAGTGCGACTTCTGGGGCCGAACTGCATGTCGGTCTACGTGCCGAGGACGGGGCTTTCGATGTTCCCGGGCCTGCCGGCGGAGCTCGGCAACGTCGCTTTCGTCTCGCAGAGCGGGTCGCTGTGCACGTTTGTCATCGGTATCGGCCACAATCGCGGGCTAGCGTACAGCAAGGTCGTCAGCATCGGCAATCAGGCTGACCTGTGCGCCGCCGACTTCTTCGAGTACTTCGCCGACGACCCGGAGACGGCGGTGATCGGCTCGTACCTCGAGGGCGCGAAGGACGGCCGGCGGCTGTTCCGGGCGCTGCAGAAAGCGGCGTCGCGGAAGCTGGTGGTGGTCTGGAAGGCGGGGCGCACGAGCGCCGGCGCCAAGGCCGCGCAGTCGCACACCGGCGCCCTCGCCGGCGAGTCGAGCGTGTGGTCTTCCATGCTGCGGCAGGTGGGGGCGCTGGTCGCGCACGACCTGGACGAGATGCTGGACCTGCTGGTGGCGGCTCGCCTTGTACCGCGCGACGGCGGTCCGCGGGTGGCGATTCTGGCCGGTCCGGGCGGTCCCGCGGTCTCGGCTTCCGACGCGGTCGAAGAGAACGGGCTGGAGCTGGCGCAACTGAGCGCGGGCACGCAGGAAGTGCTCCGCGGCATCATTCCCAGGACGGGCACGAGCGTAAGGAACCCGATCGACATGGGGCTCATGGTCCTGGCGGCGGCGGAGACGTACTTTCGGGCGACGGCGGCGGCGGCGGAGGACCCGGGCGTCGACGCGATTGTGACGATCGGCGGCTCGCTGGGGGTGACCTCCTTCGACTCGTTCGCGGAGGCGATGGCGGATATAGCGCGTCGGAGCGGGAAGACGATCATGCA
>JBEKXP010000141.1:0-5742 GCA_049511815.1 Dehalococcoidia bacterium | reverse complement strand
GGTCCACCTCCAGCTCGTCGCCGGCGTCGGTACCGTCAACAGCTTCGTCGCACTCCAGGATCGGCAGGCCGATGTTGATGGCGTTGCGATAGAAGATCCGCGCGAAGCTGTTGGCGATGACGCAGCTAACGCCCGCTGCTTTGATGCAGAGCGGCGCGTGTTCCCGCGATGAGCCGCAGCCGAAGTTCGTCGTCGCGACGATAACGTCGCCGGGCCGGACGCGCCGCACGAAGTCCGGATCGATGTCCTCCATGCAGTGCTTCGCCAGCTCCAGCGGGTCGGTCAGGTTGAGGTAGCGCGCCGGAATGATAGCGTCCGTATCGACGTTGGCGCCGTATTTGTGAACGTGTCCCCGTAGAGTCATGTCTCCGTCTCCCTCTCCAGAAATTCCTTGACCGTGGCAACGAACTCCTCCGCCCGCTTCAATTGCTCTTCGGCATCCTCGCGTGTGACTTCCTCAAGCACAGCGTAGTCGCTTCGGATACGCTCGATGAACCCTCTCCCCAAATCAGCCTGCAGACGCGCCGGAAGGAGGCCAGTTTTCACAAATTCGGCGGCGAAACCGCGGACGAGCGAAGCGTGTCTCTTGAACCGAAGTCCCCGTGTCAACAGGGCCGCTGAGGCTGCGTAGAACATCGCAAAATAGGCCAAGGACGCCGCAATCTCGTAAGTCGATTCGTCCAACACAAGCTTCGCGGTCCGAAGACTGTCCTCTGCCCTTCGAATCAGGATTGGGATTTCGGCCCTCAAGCTACCTTCCTGCCTTCTCTCCTCACTTCCTCTAGAAACAATTCTTCAGCGCCCTCATATCTGTCCCAACTGATAGGCTGAGCCGACACGAACACGTCATGTTTCAGCCCCACCTCACACGATATCTCAATGATGCGGTTGAGTTCCTTCGAGAAGCCTTCATAGCCGTCCAGCACGACGAGGTAGTCGACATCCGACTCCGGGCCGGCGTCGCCCCGGGCCCACGAGCCGTAGAGTATCAGCGCCTGGAGCCGCGGCCCATACAATCGCCGCAGGCCCTCCGCCAGTTCACCGCTGATAGCTTCAACCTCTTCCGGCGATATCACCTGACTATCTCCTCCGGTCCGGCAAGGCGCCCGGCGACGGCGCTGGCGGCGGCAACGGCCGGGTTCGCCAGGTAGACCTCGGACCGCACGTGGCCCATGCGACCGGGGAAGTTGCGATTGCTGGTGCTGACGCAGCGCTCGCCCTCCGCCAGAACGCCCATGTAGCCGCCCAGGCAGGGGCCGCAAGTGGTCGTCGAGACGGCGCAGCCCGCCTCCGCGAACACCTCCAGAAGCCCCTCGCGCAGTGCGTCAAGGTAAACGTCGGTCGAAGCGGGGACGACGATGCAGCGCACGTTCTCGTGCACCTTGCGACCGCGCATCACCGACGCTGCGAGTCGCAGGTCGGCGAGGCGGCCGTTGGTGCAGCTGCCGATGAACACCTGGTCGATCTCGACTCGCGGCGCCTTGCTCAGCGGCACCGCGTTCGCTGGCGACGACGGCAGCGACACCATCGGCTCCAGCGTCGAAACGTCGTACTCGTGGACCGCCTGGTAGGCGGCGTCGGCGTCGGGCTCGTACAGCTTCCACTCACGCTTGGCGCGGCTGCGGACGTAATCCAGCGTGACATCGTCGGGCGTCATCAGTCCGGCCTTGCCGCCGGCTTCGATCGCCATGTTGGACATCGTGAAGCGGCCCTCCATGCCCATCTCCGCCAGCGCCTCGCCGCCGAACTCCATCGCGCAGTAAAGGGCGCCGTCGACGCCGATGTCGCCGATCGTATAGAGAATCACGTCCTTGCCGCCGACCCAGCGGCTCAGCTTGCCGTGGTAGACGAACTTGATCGTCGGCGGCACGCGCATCCAGATGTCGCCGGTCGCCATCGCGCAGGCGATGTCGGTGCTGCCCATACCCGTCGCAAAGCAGCCGAGGGCGCCGTAAGTGCAGGTGTGCGAATCCGCCCCCACCACGACGTCGCCCGGGAGCACCCAGCCGTGGTCAGGCAGCAGAACGTGGTCGACGCCGGCGCGCCCCTGCTCGTAGTACACCGCGCCCTGGTCAAGGGCGAAGCGCCGCATAACCTTGGCGTTCTCGGCGCTCTGGATGTCCTTGTTCGGTATGAAGTGCGACGGTATGAAAGCCACTCGTTGCGGGTCGAACACGCGCTCCACGCCGAGCTTGTGAAACTCCTGGATCGCCAGCGGCGCCGTCACGTCGTTCGCCATCACAAAGTCGACGCGCACGTTCACGAGCTCGCCTGGCGCAACCGAATCGCGGCCGCAGTGGGCGGCGATTATCTTCTCACTGAGCGTCATTCCCATGGCTCGTCTCGCTATTCTTGCTATTCTAGCTATCCACGAACTCATCTAGAAAGACCACCTGCGGCAGCCGGAGTCCTTTTCCTCCTCCGCTGAGCCGCCGGCGACCGCCGAATCTGGCCAGAGCCCGTCGCCAGCCGCCATCGTTCGTGACGATGGCGTCACAGTCGGTTGCGATTCCGGTGGCCACGATAAGCGAATCGGCGAAATCGAAGCCCTCCGCGCACAACAGAGCGGCTTGACGGACCACGGCGCCGGTCACATCCACGGTCATCACGCCTGGGTGACGCTCCGTCAGGTCGAGCACGCGCTCCGCCATCTCAAAATCTCCTTGCTTGAGCGGTCCAACCATCAATTCCATCTGCACGATGGCCGAGAAGATGATCTCCGCTTCGCCCTCGATCGCCAGACGAAACAGGCCCCTCACGAGCTTTGCGTAACGCGGTTCCGCGCCCAGATGGTAGATTGCGACGTTCGTGTCCAGGTTCAGCCGTCGCTGCCGGCCGATCGCGGCTAGGAACCGATCTTCTCCTGACGGCGGCGCCAACTGGCCCTCTCTCTTCGAACGTAAGCGTCCATCTCTTCGCGCGTGTTACCGTACACGCCCTTCATGCTGCCGTGAAGGTATTCCACCCAGTCCTCAGGCTCCGGCCGCAGGAGTATGTGGTCATCTTCCAGCCGCAGGATCAGTCTACGGCCCGGCTCAAGGCCAAGCCGGCGCACCATGGCTGTCGGCAGCGTTATCTGGTTCTTGCTGGACATCTTTGTTACAGCCACTTCCGGCGCCCCTTCAGCCGCCGTGGCAAGATATTCCAAGACGGCCTCTCTTACTTTACTACCTGCATGTTCCTTTGTCAAGAGGCCTATTCCTTTACTTCTTACCATGACGCTTGGGTTTCGGCTGCGTTGCCAGTTGCGCCTGGCTCTGCACCTGCGGCATGCGATTGAGGGCGTTCATCAGCGCTTTCGCCGCCGCCACTACAATGTCGGTGTCGGCGCCGCGACCGACGTAGGTGTTGCCGTCCGCTTGGACGCGCACCAGCACCTCGCCCAGAGCGTCGATGCCGGCCGTTATGCTCTTCACCGAGAACTCGAGCAGCTTGTTCGGCACGCCGACCACGCCGTCGATCGCTTTGAAGGCCGCGTCGACGGGACCGGTGCCGGTGGACGTCCCGACCATCTCGCGGCCGCCCGGCGCCTTGATCCGCACTGTCGCCGTCGCGACGAGGTGGTTGCCGCAGGAGACCTGCAGCAGGTCGAGGTGGTACGTTTCCTCCACCGTGCGCAGCTCGTCGCCCATCAGCGCTTCGATGTCGCGGTCGTCGATTTCCGCCTTCTTGTCTGCCAGCTCCTTGAAGTTTGTGAAGGCGCGGGAAAGCTCCTCGCCGCTGACGTCGTAGCCCAGGGCGCGCAGCCGCTCGCGGAAGGCGTGCCTCCCGGAGAGCTTGCCGAGGACCAGCTCGGCGCCCCCCGAAGGAAGGCCGATCTCCCGCGCGTCCATTATCTCGTACGTCTCACGCATCTTCAGGATGCCGTCCTGGTGGATACCCGATTGGTGGCGGAAAGCGTTGCCGCCCACGATCGCCTTGTTCGGCTGGATCACCATGCCCGTCAGGTCGGAGACGAGACGGCTGGTGCGGTATAGCTCCTTGCTATTGATGTTCGTCGTCACGCCGTAGGTGTCGCGCCGCGTCTTCAGCGCCATGACGATCTCTTCCAGCGAGGCGTTGCCCGCCCGCTCGCCGATGCCGTTGACACAGCATTCGATCTGTCGCGCCCCCGCCCGCACAGCCGCCAGTGAGTTGGCCACCGCCATGCCCAGGTCGTCGTGACAGTGCACGGAAACGACGGCCTTGTCGATGTTGGGCACCTTTTCGAAGATGTTGCGAATGAAGGCCGCGAACTCCTCAGGCGTACTGTAGCCGACGGTGTCCGGGATGTTGACGGTTGTGGCGCCCGCCTCGATCACCTGCTGGACCATCTGATAGACGTACTCCGGGTCGGAGCGGCTGGCGTCCATCGGACTGAACTCCACGTCCGAGACGTACCCCTTAGCGCGGGCAACCTGCGTGCGCGCCATCTCCAGCACCTCGTCGCGGTTCTTGCGAAGCTGATGCGCCATGTGAATGTCCGAGCTGGAGAGGAAGACGTGGATGCGGGGCTGTACAGCGCCCTTCACGGCGTCCCAGGCGGCGTCGACGGCCATCGGCGTCGCATGCGCCAGGCCGGCGACAACTGCCCGCTTGATCGCGCCCGCAATGGTGCTAACGCACTCGAAATCGCCGGCAGAGGCGATGGGAAAGCCGGCCTCGATGACGTCGACGCCCAGCCTTTCGAGCTGGCGGGCTATCTCCAGCTTGTCCGCAATGTTGAGCGCCACGCCCGGCGACTGCTCGCCGTCGCGCAGCGTCGTGTCGAAGATGATTACCTTGTCTGCCATTTTGCTCAACCTCCTTGGTTATTCCTGCGACCTGCGTAGACTCGCGTGGCCCTCCTCCGCAACGACGGGGAGGGCTATCGCAGGTTGAGCAACTGCAGACTCCGTGCTTGACGCATGCTGGTTCTCACTTCGGCATTGCCTCGGTCTTTCGCCGAACAGGCTGGCGAACGACCGTCTTCAACTTGTCGGGGGCCGCGCGTCGCGGATCCCCAAGGTAGATTTCGTGATGCTTTCCTGCTTCGTTTCCCCCCCCGCCCCGTCCGCTTTCTCGCGTAGGTCGGGCGTCTCGCCCGACCGTCCTTTCCCAGCGGGCAAGATGCCCGCTCTGCGCGGCTACGCGGGGTTATTTCTTCTTCTGGAGCCAGCTCATCATGCCGCGAAGCTCCGCGCCGACCTCTTCGATAAGGTGGCCGGCGTTCTCGCGCTTCAGCGCCCGATAGTGCGGCCGGCCGACCTGGTTCTCCAGCAGCCATTCGCGGGCGAAGCTCCCGTCCTGTATCTCCGTCAGAATGTCTCCCATCGTCTCGCGGACGCAGTCATCGATGACGCGCGGCCCGCGCGTGTAGTCGCCGTACTCCGCCGTGTCGCTGATCGAATAGCGCATGTAGCCCATGCCGCCCTCGTACATCAGGTCGACGATTAGCTTCAGCTCGTGCATGCACTCAAAATAGGCGATCTCCGGCTGGTAGCCCGCCTCGACCAGCGTGTCGAAGCCGGCCTTCACCAGCTCCGTCACGCCGCCGCAGAGGACGCACTGCTCACCGAAGAGGTCCGTCTCCGTCTCCTCCTCGAACGACGTCTCCAGCACGCCGGCGCGCGTGCAGCCGATGCCCTTGGCGTACGCCAGCGCGACCTCCTTCGCCTTGCCGCTCGCGTCCTGTTCGACGGCGACGAGCGCGGGCGTGGCGCTTCCTTCAGTGTAGAGGCGGCGCACCAGGTGGCCTGGCCCCTTCGGCGCGATCATCGAGAC
>JBEKXP010000140.1:0-5827 GCA_049511815.1 Dehalococcoidia bacterium | reverse complement strand
GGGATCCTCGTCCGCCATTTCCACGAGCCTTTCACTGTTTCCGTTCACGGCCATGTCAGCCAGGTTATCTAGCGACACGATCTTCACGTTTGCCTGGCTGAGGGAGGCCAGAAACTGAGGCATGGGCATGCCCATTCGCTCCGCCACTTCCGCCCGCGTGGGCGCTCGCCCGAACTCGTTGTGCAGGCAGCTCATCGTATTCTCGATTTCTGAAGAGAACTTTTGAAGCGAACGAGGCAATGGATGAGCCGCGCGTAACGCATCGAGGATTGCGCCACGGATGCGCGGCAGGGCGTAGGTGGAGAACTTCGCGCCCTTTGTGGCGTCGAACGAATGGTAGGCCTCGATGAGGCCCTGGACGCCGCAGCTCACCATATCTTCGTACTGCAGGATGGATGAGCCGCTTGAACCAACAACGACGCGGTTGACCACGTGCCTGACCAGCGGCATGTAGTCATGGACGAGATCGCGTAGTTCTGGCTGTGGGGGCTGTACGGATAGGGGCGTGATGGCTGGGACTGCGGCGGCATCGGCTTGGGAAGCCACTAGGCACCTCCAAGTCTTCCTGAATCGGTGGATTCCCCGCCACAGGTATCCTTGCCGTGAACCAGTATCGATGATCACGGGATTTTGTCATATGAGGAGATTCACCTATTGTGACAACCGTTACTACTGAGGCATGCAAGGCTCAACACCGACTGGCGGCCGAAGGGACGCTCAGACGTTCGTCGAGCAAGAAAGAGCCGACTCGGACTGGCGGCCGGCACGATTCGAGCGCGATTCCCGATTGCCGCCGCAGGGTCTTTGTGCTAGCTTAACTATGCCTCTGCAGCGTAGAAGTTTGGGTGCAGGATGCCGTCCGAAACTCGATCTCTGAGTCAGACTGAGGTGCTGCGATTCCTCTTCGAAGCGCTGCGCCCGCTGCTTGATTTCGACGCGGCTGCCGCCGTGTTCTGCCGCGACGGCGAGGACCGGTCGGTCGTCTTTGCGTGCTGCCCTCTCCAACCGTTATTCGCGCAGGAGCTTGCCGATGGAGTGCTGGACGGACTTCGGCAGTTCTCAGGTGGAGCGCATCAGAATTGCGTCGCGACGGCTCCGGACATATTCCACCTGGGGAACGGGCCCGTAAAAGGTGAGACGTGGGGCGGACCGGCGCTCTCGGTCATCGACGCACCCCTCATCGTCGGCGGACGAGCAGCCGGGCTCATCAGGGTGAGCGCGGCCGGGCCAGGCGCCTTTCCCTCCGAGAAGAGCGCCATCATCTACGCGTCCGCGCAACTGGCGTCTGCGTTTCTCGAGCGATTTGACGAGGCCACACTGGTTGATAGGGGACTGGCCGAATCGGTTATAAACGGCCTGCAGGACGGCATCGTTGTCATCGACGGAGAGACGAAGACAGTACTGTCGAATCTTCCAGCCGGCGCTCTCATCGCCGCGTTAACCGGTCGTTCCGACACGGCAGTGGCGTCAATCAGGGGTACGCCACTCGATGCGCTGGTGCTGCAGGCGCTGGCGCAGCCGGGCGCTGCGCAGCACCGCGACTTCAGCTTCAGCGAAGACAGCCAGCGCCACATCTCCGCCACAGCCACCACGATCGACGACGAAGGAAGCGTCGTCATCGCCTTGCGAGATGTGACGGAAGAGCACCTCATGCAGGAGAGGCTGCTGCAATCGGAGAAGATGGCCAGCGTAGGCCAATTGGTCTCCGGCGTGGCGCACGAGCTCAACAATCCCCTGACCGGCGTCACGGGCTTCGCCCAGTTGCTGCTCAATCGCAATCTTGACGAACAGACGCGTCGCGATGTCGAGACGATCTACAGCGAGGCGGAGCGCGCCGCCAAGATCGTCCAGAACCTGCTGTCGTTCGCGCGACGGCGGAAGGCGCAGAAGGGCCTCGTGAACCTCAACACGCTCCTCGAACGCGTGCTGGAGCTGCGCAGCTACGACCTTCGCGTCAAGAACATCGATCTCGACCTCGATCTCGACCCGCACCTGCCCATGACGATGTCCGACCCGGACCAGATCCAGCAGGTCTTCTTCAATATCATCACCAACGCGGAGCACGCGATGTTGAGCGCGCACGGCAAGGGGAAGCTGAAAATACGAACGCGCGCCGAGAAGGGCTACGTCCTCCTTTCGTTCATGGACGATGGCATCGGCATTCCGGCCGAGAACGTGCGCCGTGTCTTCGATCCGTTCTTCACGACGAAGGAGGGCGGCCAGGGGACCGGCCTGGGGCTGACGATCTCTTACGGCATCGTCGACGACCACAGCGGCCGCATTCGCGTCGAAAGCCGGCCGAACCGGGGAGCGACGTTTGTCGTAGAGCTTCCAATCGTGGAAGGACCGGAGCTGCCGGCGCCGGAGAGCGAGCCGGAGCTTCCTTCAGCGGAGATCAGCCGGCGGATCCTGGTGGTCGATGACGAAGAGAGCATCCTGGCGCTGCTTCGCGACGTGCTGACCGCGGACGGTCACCGCGTCGATACGGCCAGCAACGGCGAAGAGGCGCTATCGTACCTGGCGAAGCACGGCTATGACATGCTGATTACGGACATCAAGATGCCTGGCATGGGCGGCCAGGCGCTCTATCAGCGCGTGAAGCAAATGGACTCGGAGCTTGCGAAGAACACGGTGTTCATCACCGGCGACACCGTTAGCGCCGAGACGCGCGATTTCCTTCAGAAAATCCCCAACGTCTGCCTGGCGAAGCCCTTCAAGATACGCGAGATCCGGGAGACCTTGAACCAACTTCTGGGCTGAGAGAAGCGCGGTCAGCGCATTAGAACGACGCGGCGGAAGCTTTCGACGTGGCGCCCTCGTTCGTCGCGCCAGCGGGTGCGAATGTAGTCGAGGAACTCCGGGTTATCGCCAAACTGGCTGCGGTGCTGTGAGAGCGCTTGCAGCTTCAACTCTATCACGTCGGTGATGTCAACGCTGAAGTTCGCTTTGTCGAAGGACCATACGTAGAGCTCACTGACCTTGTGCGGCTCCAACCCCTCCTCGATCTGTTCGTGGAAGTTCCAGCGGTCGCGAGCCGCCGGGTAGACGGCGTCGATGGCGACCAGACCGGCGCAGCGGTGGTCGGAGTGGTTGATGAAGCTGTCACGGACGATTATCGATTCCGGGTCGCTGGTGAAGACTGCGTACGGCTTCAGCGTCCGTATCTGCCGGACAACTTCGCCGAGCAGTTGGCGGCTGTACGTTAGCTCGCCGTCTTCGTGGTCGAGGAAGAACACGTCTTTCACACCCACCACCTTCGCTGCGGCGCGCTGCTCCTCCTTGCGGATCGGCGCCAGCTTCTGGGGCGTCATGTTCGGGTCGTCGCTGCCTTTGGCCCCGTTCGTGAGGATGAGGTAGTAGAACTCCCAGCCTTCCCTTGCCCAGAGGGCGGCGGTGCCCGCGCAACCGAACTCGGTGTCATCCGGGTGGGCCGAGATGGCGAGCGCGCGACGTGGCTGTCCGTCGTCAGGCAAGTTCAACGCTCCTTCGTCAGCGGGAGTGGCTTCCTATTCGTATTCTAGAGTCCGTTAGCCCCAGTTGGCAATCTTCGCCCTTTTTCATAAGGCGGGGCTTGACAGCGGTCGAGCAAACGTGCTAATTTGCTCGCCAGAACAGGCGTTCGTCCATATCGACGATTGCTGGAGGTGCAACTTGAAGGACCTGTCCGCGAAACAGCGCGCAATTCTCGACTTCCTGCGCCGGTTTATCCGCGAGAAGGGCTATCCGCCGAGCATTCGCGACATCCAGGAGGAGTGCCACATCAGCTCCACGTCGGTTGTCGACTACAATCTGAAGGCTCTGGAGCGGATGGGCCACATCCACCGCGACCGGGAGGTTTCGCGCGCGATAGAGCTGCTCGACGGGTCCGGGCGTCGTTCGCGGACGATAGCCGTGCCCATCGTCGGGCAGATCGCCGCCGGCCAGCCGATACCCGTGCCCGAAGGAAGCGTGGATTACAGCGATGTTGTCGAAGTGACGGAGGAAATGACCGGCGGTCGCGAGGATGTCTATGCGCTGCGGGTGAAAGGCAAATCGATGATCGACGCGCTGGTGGACGACGGCGACATCGTGATCATGCAGCAGGCTGCCAGCGCCGACAACGGCGATATGGTGGCGGCGTGGCTGAAGCGGGAGCAAGAAACGACGCTAAAGAAGTTCTACCGTGAGGGCGCCCGCGTCCGTCTGCAGCCGGCCAACGAAGCGATGAAGCCGATCTACACCGACGCAGACAACGTCGAGGTGCAGGGCAAAGTGCTCTTCCGGATCGGTCGGGCGTATTAGCCGGCCCTGACGGCTCGACCGCTGAGCGCGGCGAGGTCTTCCAGAAGCATCTCTATCGCGGCGTCCTCATCGTATACGCCCCGCTTGATCGACGCGTCGGCCTCAAGCAGGCGCACAAAGGCGGCCTCCAACTGCGGCATTGAGTAGCGCTGCGACTGCTCCATGACCTTGCCCAGCGCGAAGCTTGACCTGATCTCGAGTCGCTGGCCGATCTCAGCCGACGAGAGGCGCGCGAGCATCAACTCCTTCGCCAGGACCAGGTGCCGGTACTGCCGCGTTATCATGCTCAAAAGCCGCATCGAAGAAAAACCTTCATCACGCAGCTCCTCGAGCAGCCGATAGGCGACGTTCGAGCGCCCCTCGACGACGGCGTCGACCATCGCCAGGATGCTGGCCTCACGGGCGCTGCTCACGAGCGCCTTTACGTCTTCCTCTTCGATCCTACGGCCCTGCGCGTAGACGCCCAGCTTTTCCAACTCCTGCGACAGCGTCCGTAAATCGTTTCCGACCAGCTCTGCAAGCAAGGAGACGGCGCGCGGCGCGACGTCCAGCCCGAGCTTGGCCGCCCGCGCTCGAATCCAGTCCGGCACGGCGCGCTGTCGAAGCGACGGGAACTGGCGCGTCTCAGCCACCGGCGCAAGCAGGCGCAGCAGCGCGTTGCCCGCTCCGAGCTCGCCGTCGATGAGGACGAGGGTCGTCGAGTCGGGTAGCTCCGCCAGCGCGGCAGGTAGCCCTTTCCAGGGGCCAGTGCCTTCCCGCGATCCGCCTTCCTCCCGGCGCCTGCCGCCTGACCGCCCGCTCTCGAAGCGACGCAGCAGCCCTTCGACGATGACGAGGCGCCGCCCGCCAAGGAAGGGCATTGTCGCGCATAGGGAAAGTAGTTCGCCCGGCTTCAGCGCGCGGCCATCGAGAGCGACGACATTGCCGGCGAGCAGGCTATCGCTGTCTATCTCCGACTTGATGCCGGCAAGCTCCTCCCGCAGCGAGAACTCGTCTTCGCCGTAGAACACGAGGACTTTCATGGCTTCAGACTAGACTTGTCAGGGACTGTGGGGAAGAGCGAGCCGGCACGCTCTGCTGGAGAAGTCGATGGCGTCAAAGACAAGACGAGGACGGGCTGAGCATTTCGCCCGGCCCGCCCCGTCGTTGTTGCGATTGGTTCTACTGGGGCAGTTGGAGCAGCGGCTGCCCCTGGTAGGTGATGGACTTTATCTCCGCTTCCGCCTTCTTCACGGTGTCCGGCGAAAGCGGCGCGTAGAGGAGGGCGGTCGAGTACTGCTGGCCAGCGTGGATGGACCACCACAGGTAGTAGACCAGCGCTTCGCCCTTCGCCTTGTCCGGCTGGTTCACGTAGGCAAGTATCCAGGTGAAGCCGACGATAGGATAGGCGTTCGGGTTCGTCGAATCGGTGATCATTATCCTCGTGTCGTTGGGAATGGTCACGCCGGTCGAGGCTGCGGTCGTCGAATCAAGCGTCGGCTGGACGTAGTTGCCGGCCTTATTCTGCATCGACGCCCAGTTGAGGTTGTTCTGGATGGCGTAGGCG
>JBEKXP010000139.1:0-5837 GCA_049511815.1 Dehalococcoidia bacterium | reverse complement strand
GCTGAGCTTGCGTTCGGGTTCCGACCGTACTATGATCTCCCTGTCGGCTTCACGGGGACGCGCCCGAGGCGGACAAACGCGGCTGCCCAACGGCAGGAGGTATGTGTGACCAGTCCCCGCGAATATTGCGGCGTCTTCGGGGTCCACGCTTCCGGTGAAGATGCCGCAAGATTGGCCTTCTACGGCCTGTACGCGCTCCAGCACCGAGGTCAGGAGAGCGCGGGGATTGTCACAGCCGACGGCCACGAGCTTCACAGCCGCGTCGGCATGGGCCTTGTCTCGCAGGTCTTCGACGAAGAGGACCTCGCTCACCTCCGCGGAAACCTGGCGATAGGCCACAACCGCTACTCCACCACCGGCTCCAGCCAGTACAAGAACGCCCAGCCTTTCCGCATCGCCGGCCCCAATGGCGAGATCGCGCTCGGCCACAACGGCAACCTCGTCAACGCCGAGATGCTGCGCGTGGACCTCGAACAGGAGGGCCACGAGTTCCGCACGGCGACCGATTCCGAGGTCATGGCGCGCATCCTGGCTTTCGCGCCGGGCAACTCCTGGCCCCAGCGCTTCGCTCACATGATGCGACGCGTCCAGGGCGCCTACTGCCTCGTCGTCCTCACGCCCGACGCGCTCTTTGCCGTGCGCGACCCGCTGGGCGTCCGCCCGCTCTGCCTTGGGAGGCTGAACGGCGGCTGGGTCGTCGCCTCCGAGAGCTGCGCCTTCGACCACCTGGGCGCCACGTTCCTGCGCGAGATCGAGCCCGGGGAGGTCGTCCAGATCAACGGCCGTGGCGTTCGCAGCTTCCGGCCGCTGGAGAGCAATCGCTGCGCCTTCTGCGTCTTCGAGTACATCTATTTTGCCCGACCGGACAGTGTCATCCGCGGCAAGCTACTCTACCCCGTCCGCATGGCGATGGGCGCCCGCCTGGCCCGCGAGTATCCGGTGGATGCCGACGTCGTGATGGGCGTCCCGGACTCCGCTATCGCCGCCGCCATCGGCTACTCTCAGGAATCGGGCATACCGTTTGTCGAAGGGCTGGTCAAGAACCGTTACGTCGGCCGCACGTTCATCATGCCCGACCAGCGCATCCGCGAGGTCGGCGTGCAGCTCAAGTTCAACCCGCTGCCGGAGATACTGGGCGGAAAGCGGGTTGTCGTCGTCGATGACAGCATCGTTCGCGGGACAACGACGCCCCGCGTGGTCGAGATGCTGCGACGCGCCGGCGCCCGCGAGGTGCACATGCGCATCACGGCGCCGCCGATCACGCATCCCTGCTTCTTCGGCGTCGACATGGCGGCCCGCTGGGAGCTTATCGCTGCCCAGAAGACAGTGCCGGAGATTCGCGAGCATATCGAAGCCGACAGCCTTGGCTATTTGAGCCTTGAGGGACTCGTCGAATCGATAGGTCTGCCGCAGGATACATTCTGCCTGGCCTGCTTCACCGGCGACTACCCGCTGCCGGTGCCTTTGCAGATGGATAAGCTCGCTCTGGAAGCGCCGCCGACCGCGCGCGATCGTCACGACTTCGAGTGGGTGGAGAGCGCGCCAGTCTCGTTCTCTAGCTGACCTCCGGGCGTGTTCCATCGAAGGCGGAGCGCCCTGTCCGGCTCCAAAGGAACCCCGTGAGCGCAACCAACAATAGCGGCCAGACGTACGTCGGCGCCGGCGTCGATATCGATGCCGGAAGCCGCTTGGCCGCCCGCATCAAGGAGATCGTCGCCTCAACGCGGCGGCCGGAGGTGCTTGCGGGCGTGGGGCCCTTCGCCTCGCTCTTCCGGCTGGGCGAGTACCGCGAGCCGGTGCTCGTCGCCAGCGCCGACGGCGTCGGCACTAAACTGAACGTTGCCGTCGCCATGCGCCGCTTCGATACCGTCGGCATCGACCTCGTCAACCACTCCGTTAACGACATCCTGACGACCGGCGCCGAGCCGCTGTTCTTTCTAGACTACATCGCAGGCGCGGACCTCGGCGAGGACGACAAAGTGGCGCTTGTGCGCGGAATGGCCTCCGCCTGCCGCGACGTAGGCTGCGCGCTCACCGGCGGCGAGACGGCGGACATGCCCGATGTCTACCTGCCGCATGTCTTCGATCTCGCCGGCTTCATCGTCGGCGTCGTCGAGCGCGACGGCATCATCGATGGACACGCGATCCAGGCGGGCGACGCGCTGCTCGGCCTCCCTTCCAGCGGGTTGCACACCAACGGCTATTCGCTGGCGCGGCGCATCTTCAACGTCGGCCTCGGCGGCGACCCGGACGCAGAAAAAGCAGCGCTCTACCGCACCTACCCGGCGCTCGGCGTCACCCTCGGCGAGGCGTTGCTCGCGCCTCATCGCTGCTACTGTCGAGATGTGAAAACGGTGTTGCCGCAGGTGAAGGGCATCGCCCACATCACCGGCGGCGGACTAATCGACAACGTGCCGCGCATTCTGCCGGAGGGCCTTGCCGCCCGCTTCGGCAGGGGCACGTGGAGGGTCCCGCCCATCTTTACCCTGATCCAGCGAGAGGGTAACGTGAGCGACGACGAGATGTTCCACGTTTTCAACATGGGCCTTGGCATGGTGCTCGTCTGCGCCATGTCCGAGATCAAGCGGGTGCGCTCACGGGTGCCGGAGGCGCGGCTTGTCGGCGAGGTCGTCGCGCAGGCTAGCGAGAAGCGTGCGATCATCGCGTAGATTGAACTGACCGGGGGAATGATGAAGGGAATCATCAGCGTTCACGACAAGGCGGGACTGACCGAGTTCGCCCGCGGGTTGGCGGCCCTCGGCGTCGAGCTCTACTCTACGGGCGGCACCCATCGCGCCCTCGCCAACGCCGGCATCGTGGTAAAGTCGATCTCGCAGCTCACCGGCTTTCCGGAGATCCTCGACGGCCGCGTCAAGACGCTCCATCCGGTCGTCCACGCCGGCATCCTCGCCCGGCGCGAGCTGGCTGCTCATCGCGAGGAGCTGGAGCGACAGGGCATCAGCCCCATCGACCTCGTCGTCGTTAACCTCTACCCGTTCGTCCAGACTGTCGCACGACCGGGCGTCACGCTAGAGGACGCGCTGGAGAACGTCGACATCGGCGGGCCGACGATGCTGCGCGCCGCCGCCAAGAACTTCCCGAACGTCATCGTCGTCGTCGACCCGGCGGACTATGAGCCGGTGCTGGAGATGCTGCGCGCCGGTGAAGTGCCGCTTGCCGCGCGACGGCGCCTGGCGCAGAAGGCGTTCCAGCACGTCGCCAGCTACGACACCGCTATCTCCCAGTACCTCCGCGACCCGCAGGACGTCCTGCCGGAATCGTTCACCATCGCCCTCAGCAAGCTGTTCGACACCCGCTACGGCGAGAACCCGCACCAGCGCGCTGCCTTCTACCAGGAGGAAAGCGTCGTCGAGCCGAGGCCGGGGGGTGTTGTGGGCGCGGAGCAGTTCCACGGCAAGGAGCTGTCCTATAACAACGTCATGGACGCCGACGCCGCCTGGAACGCCGCCTGCGACTTCCCCGGACCGACTGTCGCTATCATCAAGCACACGAACCCTTGCGGACTGGCCAGTCATGAAGACCTGGCGGAAGCCTATCGACGCGCCTTCGCCGGCGACCCCGTTTCCGCCTACGGAGGCATCGTCGCCGTCAATCGCCCCTTCGCGCTGGCTGTCGCCGAGGAGATCGGCAGGACATTCTACGAGATCATCATCGCGACGGACTACGAGGAGGAGGCGCTGGCCCTGCTGCGGAAGAAGCGCGACCTGCGCATCCTGCGGGCCGCGCCGCCATCACTGGCCGGCCTCGACTACCGGCGCGTGGTCGGCGGACTGCTCGTCCAGGAACGCGATAACGTACCGGATGAGCGCATCGAGCTGAAGGTCGTCACGCAGCGCCCGCCGACCGAAACCGAAGTACGCGACCTCCTGTTCGCCAATCGAGCGGTCAAGCACATCAAATCGAACGCCATCGCTTTCGTGAAGGACGCGACGCTGGTCGGGATGGGCGCCGGCCAGCCGAATCGCGTCACGAGCGTCATGCTGGCGGCGCGCGCGGCCGGCGAGCGGGCGGAGGGCGCGGTGATGGCGTCCGACGCGTTCTTCCCGTTTCCGGACGGCATCGAGACGGCGGCGGAGGCGGGAATCACGGCCGTCATCCAGCCCGGCGGCTCTATCCGCGACCGGGAGTCGATTGCCGCCGCCGACGCGCATGGAATGGCGATGGTGTTTACCGGCCAGCGCCACTTCAAGCACTAGACTGTCGCCGACGAATCATGTCCGCGCGCGACGAGGCAGGAATCGGCGACCTTCCCGAGATGGTCGCGGCCCTTTCCGATAGCGAGAAGGCCGTTTTCAGGCGCATCTTCCGCGTCGATGGCGTCGAAGGACGCATCGTTCCGCCGGATTCGATGCGGCCCTGGATTGAGCGCCAGTTCGGCGCCGTCGAGCCGACCCTCTCCCAGCGAATCGTCCGCGTCACCAACCTTGTTACCGGGCGCGGTGCTCTCTTCAATCCCCTCCGCTCGCAACGCCCGCACTCGCCGAGCGACCAGGCTGTGGCCGGCCTCGAAGCGGCGCTTGCCAACGACTGCGACGACCCCCTCTCCGAGGCCCTGGGGAACACGCCGGCCGACGTATTTGGGCGAATCGAGGGCAAGCACTGCATCACCGGCGCCAACGTCGCCAAGTTCGACGGCTTCCACTCGCTCGTGATCTTCAAGGAGCGCAATCCGCTTCGCTTCGACCGCGAAATGCTGCACGACTACATCGACACGGGCGTTCGCTGGGCGCAGGCGGCGCACGCCGCCGACCCGGGCGCGAAGTACTTTCTTTTCATGTGGAACTGCCTCTGGCGGGCCGGTGCATCGCTCGTCCACGGCCACGCGCAGGTGCTGCTAGGGCGGGAGGCGCACTACCCGGCGGTGGAGTCCCTTCGTCGCGCGGCGCTCGTCTACCGCGCTCGCTATGACAACGATTACTTCGACGACCTGTACCGCGCCCACGCCGCCGCCGGCTGCGGCTTCCAGAAGCAAGGCGTGCGCGTCCTGGCGAACCTGGCGCCACTAAAGGAGCGTGAGACGATGCTCATCGCGCCAGCGCTCGACACCTCGCTGAAGGACCGCGCCTACGAGGTGCTGGCTTGCCTCCGTGACCGGCTGGGCGTGGTCTCATTCAATCTGGCGGTTTATCTACCGCCGATTGCGCCAGTCGAGGAAGACTGGATCGGCTTCCCCGCCATCCTCCACGTCGTCGACCGCGGCGACCTGGCCGACCAGACCAGCGACATCGGCGCCATGGAATTGTACGCCGCAAGCGTCATTGCCGGCGACCCCTTGCGGCTGGCGCGCCTGCTGAAGGATACTCTTGGCGCGAAGACGCAGGAGGAATAAGCCATGGCGAACGTCGATGTGGTGATACCCGTCTACAACGAAGAGCACGTGTTGGCGCAGAGCGTCGCGACGTTGCGGGAGTTCTTGCGCGACAACCTGCCGCACATCTGGCGTATCGTCATCGCCGACAACGCCTCGACGGACGGCACGCTGGCCGTGGCGCAAAAGCTGGCGGGGGAGCACGTCGACGTTGTGCCGTTCCACATCCCGCAGAAGGGACGGGGCCGGGCGCTGCGGGCGACATGGCTCGGCAGCGAGGCGGACGTCCTCACCTACATGGACGTCGACCTTTCCACCGACATCGCCTTCTTCCCTGCGCTCGTCGCCGCCATCGCCGACGAAGGTTACGACGTAGCGATCGGCTCCCGCCTGAAGAAAGGCGCCCAGACGACGCGCTCCCCTCGTCGCGAGTTCACCTCCCGCGCCTACAACCTCATGATCAAGGCAACGTTCTGGCCGAGCTTTGTGGACGCGCAGTGCGGCTTCA
>JBEKXP010000138.1:0-5852 GCA_049511815.1 Dehalococcoidia bacterium | reverse complement strand
GCCGCTCGCGAGCTCATTCCGCTGATCAAGAACGAGGAGTGGTTCTTCGACACCGAGCTTCTCATCCTGGCGGACAAGGGCGGCTACCGCATCAAAGAGATACCGGTGCGCTGGCGGGAAGACCCGGACACACGCGTGAACATCCGCAAGACGGCCATGGAGGACATTCGCGGTCTGACCCGCATGCGCCTGATGAAGATCCCCAAGAAGCCCGCACGCGCCTAGATTTTGGAGCTATTCGTCCTCACCCAGGATCGACGAAAATCGCCTGTCGCGCTCGTTGACAGAGCATGCGGGCCTCAATATAATTTGCCAGCCAACAGGTCATGAGCCCATCTCGGCAGGGTTCGCGAGTTGACGGAAGTAATCGTCCGCGAAAACGAGAGCTTCGAGGCGGCGCTGCGACGCTTCACGCGGAAGGTGCAGCAGTACGGCATCCTGTCCGAAGCAAAGCGTCGTGAGCGCTTCGAGTCGCCGAGCGTAAGACGGAAGCGGAAGGCTGCGGCCAAGCGTCGCAAGAGCGAGCGGCGCTAGCCCGTTCCGACATCGCAGCAAGAAAGCAGAGCGCAGCATCACCATGTCCCTCAAAGACCAGATAAACGCCGACCTGACGCAGGCCCTGAGAGAGGGCGACGAGACCCGCAAGCGGACGCTCCGCCTCCTCCTCTCGGTCATCCACAACGCTGAGATCGAAAAGGGCGAAGCGCTGGACGATAGCGGCGTCCTCGGCGCAATCTCTAAGCAGGTCAAGCAGCGTCGCGAAAGCGCCGAGGAGTTCCGGCGCGGGGGCCGCCAGGACCTGGTCGACAAAGAAGAGGCGGAAGCGGTCATCCTGCAGGCCTATCTACCGCCGGCGATGTCGCGAGCGGAGATCGAGGCGGCGGCGCGAAAGGTGATCGACGAGGTCGGCGCACAGGGCCCGCGCGACATGGGCAAGGTGATGGGGCCGCTTACGGCGCAGCTTCGCGGTCGCGCGGACGGCAAAGAGGTCAGTGACGTCGTGCGGGAGATGCTCGGGCAAATGTGAGGGCGCACCGGCGGTTCGCTTGACACTCTTGCGCCATATCACGTAAAGTATTTATTTGGCGCTGAGCGACAGAGCAAAGCAAGGTCGAAAGACCTCGAATTGACTACGGTCAGCGATAGTGGAGTGCCGCGTGTGCTCCACGCTGTACTGGCTCAGAATCAGGCTTTCGGCCTTTTGCTGTCCTGAGAACCAGCCAGTCCTAGATTCCTGAGAGAGGTATACGCGTGCCCACCATAAGCCAATTGGTGCGTAAAGGACGGAAGAAGCTCGTCAAGAAGACGAAGGCGCCCGCCCTGCGCTTCACCTATAACGCGCTGAAGAACCGCACGGAAAAGGGCGAGGGTTCGCCGCAGAAGCGCGGCGTCTGCACGCAGGTCCGGACGATGACGCCGAAGAAGCCGAACTCCGCCCTGCGGAAGATTGCCCGCGTGCGGCTCACGAACGGCATCGAGGTGACGGCGTACATTCCCGGCGAAGGGCACAGCCTCCAGGAGCACTCCGTCGTGCTGATTCGCGGCGGACGCGTCAAGGACTTGCCGGGCGTGCGCTATCACGTCATTCGCGGCGCGCTCGACGCGCAGGGCGTCGACGGGCGGAACCGCGGTCGCAGCAAGTACGGGACGCGCAAGACCGGCGCCAAGTCTTAGTCCATAACGGAGAGAACCGACCATGCCAAGGCGGGCCAAAGTTGTCAAACGCATCATAGCGCCGGACGCGAAGTACCAGAGTGAAGACCTTGCCAGGTTCATCAACCGCATCATGTATAGCGGTAAGAAGAGCACGGCGGAACGCGTTGTCTACAAGTCGCTGGAGCTGCTGGAGACGCAGAACCGCCGCAACCCAATCGACACGTTCGAGCAGGCGCTGCGGAACGTAACGCCAGTCGTCGAGGTGAAGCCGCGACGCGTCGGCGGCGCGACGTACCAGGTGCCGGTGGACATCCGCCCCGAAAGGCGGGCAACGCTGGCCATGCGCTGGCTTATCGCTTCCGCCCGTGCCCGCAAAGGGCATTCGATGGCGGAGAAGCTGGCCGCGGAACTCGCCGACGCCGCCTCGGGCCAGGGCGCAACTGTCAAGAAGCGGGAGGACACGCACCGAATGGCGGAGGCCAACCGCGCCTTCGTCCACTACCGCTGGTAATCGCGAGCGGCGCACGTCGCCGCCCTAATTGAAGGTAATACTTAGAACATTGATCGCATCGACGAAGCCCCGTTCGCGGGGGATAGAAATCATGGCCAGGCAAATTCCTATCGAGCGCCTTCGCAACATAGGCATCATTGCCCATATCGACGCCGGAAAGACCACGGTCACCGAGCGCATCCTCTTTTACACCGGCCGGACCTACAAGATCGGCGAGGTGCACGAGGGCACGGCGGTAATGGACTGGATGGCCCAGGAACGAGAGCGCGGCATCACTATAACCGCCGCCGCAACGACCTGCGAATGGCTCGACCACCAGATCAACATCATCGATACGCCGGGCCACGTGGACTTCACCGTCGAAGTTGAGCGCAGCCTTCGCGTGCTCGATGGCGGGGTCGTCGTCTTCGACGCAGTCGCCGGCGTAGAGCCGCAGTCGGAGACGGTGTGGCGGCAGGCGGACCGCTACGGCGTGCCGCGGATCTGCTTCGTCAACAAGATGGACCGCATCGGCGCCGACTTTTGGAACACGATCGAGATGGTGAAGCAGCGTCTGGGCGCGCGGCCTGTCGCTATCCAGGTGCCAATAGGCGTCGAGGCCAGCTTCGAGGGCGTGGTCGATCTTGTCGAGGAGAAGGCCTGGTACTTCCCGCCGGAGAGCCACGAGAATCCCGATGTGCTGCCCTTGAGCGATGAGCTCGCCGAGAAGTGCGTTCCCTACCGCGAGCGCCTCATCGAAACTCTCGCCGAAGTGGACGACCAGACGATGATCAGCTATGTGGAGGGGCACCGACCGACGGCGCTGGAGCTCAAGAAGGCGGTCAGGCGCGCCACCCTCGCGGGCGCCATTACGCCCGTGATGTGCGGCTCCGCCCTGCGGAACAAGGGCATCCAGCCTCTCCTAGATGCAGTCGTTGACTACCTCCCGGCCCCGGTGGACGTCCCCCCGGTAACGGGAATCAATCCTAAGAATAACCAGACCGTTCAACGGAAAGCAGATGACAGCGAGCCGTTCACGGCTCTCGCTTTCAAGATCGTCGCGGACCCATACGTAGGGCGGCTTGCTTACTTCCGCGTTTACAGCGGCCAGGTGAAGGTCGGCGCAACTATCCTGAACGCCGCTCGTAACGAGAAGGAGCGGTTCGGCCGCATCCTGCGCATGCACGCCAATCGCCGCGAGGAGGTGGAGGAGGTGCACGCCGGCGGCATCGTGGCCGCGGTTGGCCTGAAGAACACATTCACCGGCGACACTCTGTGCGACCGCGCTCACCCGATAGTCCTGGAGTCGATCCGCTTTCCGGAGCCGGTGCTTTCCGTGGCCATCGAGCCGAAGACGAAGGACGACCAGGATCGGATGGGCGAGACGCTCAATCGCCTGGCGGAGGAAGACCCGACTTTCCGCACGCGCTATGACGCTGATACCGGCCAGACCATCATTTCCGGCATGGGCGAGCTGCACCTGGAGGTAATCGTCGACCGGATGCTGCGCGAGTTCCGCGTCGACGCCAATGTCGGCAAGCCGGAGGTCGCTTACAAGGAGACGATCCGGTCCGCCACCCGCGCCGAGGGGCGTTTCGTGCGACAGACCGGCGGCCGGGGCCAGTACGGCGACGTGTGGCTGGAGGTCGAGCCGCGAGAGCGCGGCGCCGGTTTTGAGTTCGTCGACAAGACGGTTGGCGGCGTGATCCCGCGCGAGTTCATTTCCGCCGTCCGCGCCGGCGTAAACGAAGCGCTGGAGAACGGCCCGGTCGCCAGCTACCCGGTCATCGACGTCAAGGTGGCGCTGGTCGACGGCAGCTACCACGAAGTCGATTCGTCGGAGCTTTCGTTCCGCATGGCTGGCTCGATGGGCATGCGGAAGGCCCTTGAGCACGGCGATGCCGTTCTATTGGAACCAATCATGAAGGTGGAAGTGCTGACGCCGGAGGAGTCCTTCGGCGACATTCTCGCTGATATCAACGCCCGTCGCGGTCATGTCATTGGCGTCGAGTCGCGTGGTGGCCTGCAGGTGGTGCGGGCGCTGGTGCCGCTGTCGGAAACGTTTGGCTACGCCACGGAGCTGAGGTCGCTTTCACAAGGGCGGGCAAGCCACAACATGGAGTTCGACCATTATGAAGAGGTGCCACCGGCGGTCGTCGAAAAGCTCGGCGTCCGCGCCAGGCGGCCGGCGAGGGCTTAAAGGGGTCCGGAGATCGTCAGGTTCTAGTGGACGGGGCAGCTTAACATGGTTTCAAGGCAGAAGATACGGATCAGGCTGAAAGGCTACGACCACCGGCTCCTCGACCAGTCGGCAAGCCAGATTGTAGAGGCAGCGGAGCGGACAGGTGCAGCCGTGGCCGGTCCCATCCCGCTGCCCACGGAGATCAAGAAGTTCACGGTAATTCGCTCTCCGGTCATCGACAAGGACTCGCGAGAGCAGTTCGAGATACGGACTCACAAGCGATTGATTGACATCCTGGAACCGACGGCAAAGACGGTCGACACGCTAATGCGACTGCAACTGCCCGCCGGCGTGGACATCGAGATCAAGCTGTAATGGATATCGAAGGCATAATTGGCAGAAAGATCGGCATGACTCAGCTCTTCGACGAGAAGGGCGAAGTCCACGGCGTCACCGTCGTCGAAGCCGGCCCGTGCACCGTCGTTCAGGTCAAGTCGGCGGAGAGCGACGGCTACGGCGCGGTGCAATTGGGCTTTGGCGCGGTAAAGCGCGTCAACCAGCCGATGAAGGGTCATTTCCGCGGCCTGGGCGAGTTCCGCCACTTGCGCGAGGTGAAGGTTGACGACCCGTCGCAGTGGAAGGCGGGACAGAAGGTCGGGGCGGAGCTATTCCAGAGCGGTGATCACGTCGACGTGACCGGCGTCTCCAAGGGACGCGGTTTCGCCGGCGGCGTACGGCGCTGGGGATTCCGCGGCGGACCGCGGACTCACGGCCAGTCGGACCGAACGCGGGCGCCCGGATCCATCGGACCAGGAAACTCGCCGGGGCACGTGCGCAAGGGGCTGCACATGGCGGGTCACCTGGGCGACGCCCGCATCACGGTGCGGAATCTGCGCATCGTGGAGAGCGATCCGGCCAAGGGGTTGCTCTTCATCGAAGGCGCCGTGCCCGGCGGGAAGAATGGGCTCCTGCGTATCCGATTATCGGCGAAGACGGAGCGCGCCCGTGCCAAGGCGCAGGCCAAGGCATAAGCGCATAGTATTTGAAAAAGAGCGATGAAGCTGGAAGTGGTCAACAAGGAAGGCAAAGAGGTCGACTCGATTGAGGCGGATGCCGCCGTGTTTGGAATCGAGCCGAACCAATCTGTCATTCACCAGGCGCTTCTGGCGCAGCTCGCCAACCGGCGCACCGGCACGGCGAACACGAAGACCCGCGGAGAGGTCGCCGGGAGCACAGCCAAGCTGCACCGGCAGAAGGGCACCGGGCGGGCTCGACTGGGCGCATCGCGGTCGCCGGCGATCCGGCACGGCGGCATCGTCTTCGGGCCGAAGCCGCGCAGTTTCGCTCAACGGCTTCCCAAGCGAATGCGTCGCCTGGCGATACGCTCGGCGTTGTCGGCGAAGGTCGGAGAAGGATCACTTCGAGTCGTCGATGCGTTGGGCTTCGAGCCGCCGCGCACGAAAGACATGGCAATGGTGCTCGAAGCGCTTGGGCTGAACCGCTCGACGATGATTGTGACGGAGA
>JBEKXP010000137.1:0-5907 GCA_049511815.1 Dehalococcoidia bacterium | reverse complement strand
TCGAGAAGGTCGCTCTCGCCCTCGATGGTGAGGGAGCAGCCTCCCGGCGGGATCACGCGGCCACCGCTGGTGAGCCAGGCGTTGTCCGGAGCGGTCGTGACCGACACGAACTGCTTGTCCCAGAAGATCTCGTGGTCCCAGGCGCCGAGACCCTCGGGAACGGTGCAGCCGATGTCGTTCGAATTGCAGACGTCGGCGATGCCGTAGACCCACTCGTCGATCTCCAGGCAGCCTTGGCCCTTCGTCGGGTCGACGCAGCTCTTCATAACCCACAGGTTGGCGGTGTCCTGAACACCCGGAACGTTGGCCCGCGCGTCCTTCATCATGCTCGGTCCGTCATCGGCCAAGACGTGAAGAGGCGTGTTCTTCATTATGCCAAAGAGAATGAGACCTGCGCAGAGAAGACCAGTCGCAATTCCTAGCGAAATCGGAGACCACAAGCGTTTCATCTCTCCGTCACCTCCGGCGACGCCTCAACCAAGAGCCTGCGGGGTAAAGCCTGTCGCAATAGCGACGAATACACAAATCACAAGCGCGGCGCGCAAAACGCCGGCCTGCCGATTCTCCCAGACGTAGGCGGGGAAACTAAAGCTGAACCACCAGCGCCAGGAGTATAAGCTGCGTTTTTAGATTTGTCAAGTCTTACTTTCGAAGACGCCGGATTCTACATCCTATAACGAAAAAGGCCTGAAGAATTCCAGACCTCTCGAACCTGGGGACGCATGTTGCCGCCGTTACTCTTCGAATCCCTCCTCGGCGTCGTCCTCGCCCTCTGTGGCTTCCTGGTAGTCCTGCAGCGTCATGTCGCCCTCGGTGGCGACGGTCTCGGACTCCCATTCTTCGCCCTCTTCTGGCTCCTCCGGCGCAACTTCTTCTTCTTCCAGTTCGCGTCGCACGAGGCGGTCCTTGACGTAGGGGCGCACCGTCTCGCCGCTGACGGCTGGGAAGGACGGACGCCCCTGTTGGCTCGGATGTTGGTAGACCTCGCGAACAACGACCCGCTGCTCCGACAGGCTGGCCAGCGCTACCACGTAGCGATTGCCGCCGTTCATCAAACGCAAGAGGCGCAACCCCAGTTTCGGCTCCAATTGCCCGACGTAGTCGCCGTCTGGCGTGACCACTGCCAGTGTATTGTCGTGCGGCCTTAGCTCCAGCGTGTCGCCTGCCGTAAGGCGGCCTACAGCCTCCGGCGCTACTGCCCGCAGGTTGGCGATGGCAGTCTTGCCGGTCTCGGCGATGAACAGGGCCGGGTCGATTTTGCGCGACCCGTTTCCCTGCGCCGCCGCTGCCTTCGCCCGCACCTCCAGCCGTTCGAGGTTCTTTCGGGCGATGCTGTTAAGCGGCTCCAACTCCAGCGCCCGCTCGTAGGCCATGCGAGCGTCGTCGTACTCGCCCATCTCCATCAGCGCCTTGCCGAGACGGTTGTAGGCGTCGACGTCGGAGGGGAACATGCTGATGAGGGAGCGGTTGACGGCCGCCGCTTCCTTCCAGCGACTCTCGAGCGCCAACTGAATGGCCTGCTCGACGCGCTGCCGCCGGAGGCGAGTCGTCTCGCCGGTCTGGTAGTTCATCACCATCGCATCATCCCATCTACCTATTCTAGCTCGGCTGCGCAGCGCCGAACTTGAGTGTTTCTGCAGAAACCGTGAGAAAAAAGCCTGATTTTAGGCTTGCCGGCACCGCAACAGCGATTCACGAGCGACAAATACCGGAATTCCGGCGATGTGTCAAGCGGGAGACGGTTGCGGAATCAGAGGGAGGGAGGCTGGTCGGGGTGGACAGATTTGAACTGTCGACCTCACGGTCCCGAACCGTGCGCTCTAGCCTAACTGAGCTACACCCCGCGACCAGAGAGGCGCCGCGAGTTCCCGACCGTGCGGACGGGAGGGCGCCGGCTCGTCAACGATGATAGCAGACGGCCGCGAAGGTGTCGAGGCGGGACCGGGCTCCGGGCGGAGGCGCTGCCCTGAGGGGATGGTCCGAATTGACCCATTGAATTCAATTATTTTTTGTGATGTTTTCTGAATCTGAGTTGTGTCGGTTCGAATCTGGGAAAGTGGCGCAAAATGTGCATTTTCGGCAAGGCCTCCGGGCGGGCAGGATGCCCGCCCCACGCGGGATGGAGGAGCAAGGCAAGGCGGCAAGTTGGCCCAAACCCGGACGGGTGAACGGGCAAGGCCTCCGGGCGGGCAAGATCCTCCTGAGGCGGACGGGTGCCCGCCCTACGCGGGATGGAACCGCGGGGCAAGCGGGAGCGAAACGTTGCATTGGGCGATGGCCTCCGAAGGGTGTGGGGAGAGGATAGCAGAGGCGAGAAGGATTTGGAAGCGGCTGGTGGCACCCGCGGCGTAAGGTGACGTTGCTTTTCATAGCCAATCGTCTATACTGTGTGCGATCAGTGCGCGAGGTTTTCGATGGAGGCGATGCGGGTGCCCAGCGAAAGACGGGACGTTCTAGCGCAAATCACTTTCGGCCAACGAGTTGCGGAGGAAGAAGCCGACACGCTGGCCTCCTATTTCGTTGAGACCGACCAGTGGAGGAAGATTTGGTCAGGCGATGTGGACGTTGTCTACGGGCCGAAGGGGTCCGGCAAGAGCGCCATCTACTTCTTGCTTTCAAGTCGGACGGATAAGCTATTTGACAGGTCCATCATTCTGGTACCGGCAGAGAATCCGCGGGGAGCGCCCGCCTTCTCAGACATCGTGGAGGACCCACCCACGTCTGAGGCCGAATTCCGATCGCTCTGGCGACTCTACATTCTCGCCCTTCTCTGCGAGCAGTTCCAGGAGTACGACCTCCGAAGTCCGGCGGCTAAAGAGCTGGTACGGGCGTTGGTCGATGCGAATCTGGTGCAGCCGAAGTCCTCTCTCCAGGGGAAAATCCGCTCTGCGCTCGATTACGTGCGCGCGTGCTTCAAGTTTGAGTCGATAGAGGGAGGGGTGGTGCTGCCCGGCGTGCCAGCCGGGTTCACCGGAAGGATCCGCCTGCGAGAACCCAGCGGAGAAGAGGCCGCCAAGGGGATTGTATCTGTTCACCAGCTCTATAAGGTGGCAGACGAGGCGTTGCGCGACGCGGGGCTGACAGCGTGGATTGTTCTTGATCGGCTGGATGTCGCGTTCGCAGAGCGTCGTGAACTTGAAGAGAACGCTCTACGCGCTCTGTTTCGCGTCTACACTGACCTTGTTGGGCTGGGCAATCTGTCACTGAAGATCTTCCTCAGGGACGACATATGGAATCGCATTACGAGTGGCGGCGGCTTCCGCGAGGCCAGCCACATCACGCGCACGGAGACGATCACCTGGGATGAGCAGTCTCTAATGCACCTCATCATTAGCCGCACTGTTCAGAATCTCCAGGTTCAGCAGTACTATGACGTACGCGCGGATAGGGTACTGGCGTCTACGAGCAACCAACGGGGGTTGTTTTTCCGGGTCTTCCCAAAGCAGGTAGACCCCGGCTCACGTCGGCCCGACACGTTCAAGTGGATCCTTAGTCGCACCCGAGATGGCACGGGGGGCAGTACGCCCCGCGAGTTGATTCATCTTCTCGAAGCTTCGCGGACGGAGCAACTGCGCCACTTGGAGTTGGGCGGCGATGAGCCGAGCGGCGAGGCCTTGATAGGGGCGCTGGCACTCAAGGGCGGCTTGCCGCAGGTGTCCAAGGCGCGCCTGGAGCTCACTCTCTACGCCGAATACCCGGAGCACAAGGCCGCAATCGCAAAGTTGGAGGGTGGAAAGACAGAGTACTCTGCGGCAAGCCTACGCGCCATCTGGAATTGCTCTGAGGAAGAAGCGAGGCGGGAGGCTCAGGCGTTGGCGGAGTTGGGCTTCTTCGAGATTCGGGGTGACCGGGCGCAGCCGTCTTACTGGGTGCCGTTCCTGTACCGTGACGCCCTCAACTTGACTCAGGGTACGGCTGAGGCGTAGCAGCGCGAAGTCTGGTGGGGTACCCTCCGGAGGCGGGCAGGCGACGCCCCGACCCTACGCGGGCAAGATCCTCCTAAGGCGGACGGGTGCCCGCTCTACGCGGAACGGATGATCCGCCGAGGACGGAAAGTCTCGGCTACGAGGGCAAATATAAGCGATTGCCGCCGGAGGGTTCCAGCGGCAATCGGCGTCAAAGCGACGGGTAGCGACCCGCGGTCCGGCGCGGCATCTACATGTGCTGTTCGTGCGCCTTGCGGATATCTTCCGGCGTGAACTTCGTCAACCGCGTGGCCTTCGCCCGGCTTCGACGGCTGGCGGGCACGAAGCCGAGCGCGCTCGACTCGCTGTCCGCCTGCACTATCGCCACAGCGCGATGGTCCCCGGACAGACAAGCAAATTCAAGGGTATCAAACACTCGCGGGTCTTCCTTGACTATTGTGTCCAGCTCCAGCAGGCACTCCTCAGGCGTATGGGTGGACTCTATCAGGTAATCCGACATTTTCGTCACTCCTTACTTCAGTAACTGACCGACTCTTCAATATAGGTCGGCAAGATGCGGGGGCCGTGATTCGCGCTTTGGCCAGCGTGAAGGAAGCGTGAAGAACGCCTGCGCGAGTATCACAGTCGTCGCGGCGGCTGTAACGGCGTTCGGCGGCGGCCGTTCTTCTTTAGTGGGGAAGGCGACAGATATACCCCATCAACGCCATAGTCTGTTGAGGCGCTGAACCGAGGGCGTGCCCCCCTGTTGGGGGCGTGGCGGCAAGCTGCGGCGTGTCGCATGGTCACCGAGACCCTCGGCGAGCCAGTGGTGAAACCGGCAACAGCGGATTCGAGAGATCGAGTCGGAGGTTGCCGGTTTCATGTTTGCTCGACGGCCCGGGCCAGCGCTGCGGAGCTTGCGATGCGTCGCGCGTCTCTTCCGATCGCGAGGCCTGTTTGGCCTCCTGGCCCTGTTCGTCTTCCTTCCCCTGCTGACGGCCGCGCAGCCGGTCTGCCAGGTGCAGCAGGCCCGCGACGCCTACGGGGTGGAGATTGTGATGGACGGCCAGAAGTGGGACGACGCCAGCCTCAACACGATCCTGGACGCGCTCGGGAAGCTGCCGCCGCACGTCGTCAATCAGCTCGGAAGCCGCATCTACGGCCGGCTGTACATACTGTCGAACGACGAGTCGCGCACGATGTCGGGGAGCAAAGTGTACTCCAGCGGCGCCAACTTCTACTCGAACAACGACGGGCGCAACGAGCTGGTCCTCTACCCGGACCAGGGGACGCTGACCGTGCTGCACGAGCTAGGGCACGCCTACCAGCTCCGGATGACGCCGCCGGGCCGCTATGCGTGGGTGTTCTTCCAGGAGGAGATGCGGGACTTCATGGCCGCGACCGGCTGGCGCCTGCTCAGCAGCGACGCCGACGTCGCCGCGGCCGTCGACCAGACGCAGCTTAGCTTCGCGTACGACGGGCCGCAGGTGTGGCAGTTCATGTCGAGCAACGACCCGCTGGAGGACTACGCGAACTCTTTCGCGCTGTTCTTCTACGACCCGCAGCAGCTCCAGCAGCTTTCGCCCGCGCGCTACCAGTGGATGCTGGACAACGTCGCGACGGACGCGCGCTGACGGCTAGGGGAGCGTCTTCTCGAGCAGGCCCGGGTCCGCCTTCGGGCCGACGAGCGCGACGGCAACGTTGTCGCGGCGGAAGAGGCGCTTGGCGACGCGCTGGACGTCGTCGCTGGTGATCGCCTGCAGCTTCGCGACCACGTCCTCGATCTGCTCGATCTCGCCGGTCGAGATCAGGTTCTCGCCGGTCCACTGCGTCAGCGCCATCGTCGTCTCCAGGCCGAGGCGGAAGTTGCCGATCGTGAAGTCGCGGGCGCGGGTCAGCTCATCCTCCGGCACCGGCTCGTCGACCAGCTTGAACACCTGCTCCAGGATGACCTTGCCGGCCTCCTCCACCTTCTCCGGGCTGACGCCGGCGCTGACCGCCA
>JBEKXP010000136.1:0-6018 GCA_049511815.1 Dehalococcoidia bacterium | reverse complement strand
GTAGCTTCTGGCACAGCAATCTTGCGGCCGACGTGAGTTCGCATTCGTTCGATAATGAAGTCGCGGCTAAAGCCCTTGCCCTCGAGCATCTTCATGAAGGCGTCGAGATTCGCGTCCTTCGTCTGGCCGCGGCAGCCCCAGCACTCCAGCCCGGCGTTGACGCAAATGGCGAAGCAGCCGCCGGTCGTGATGGAGCCGAGGCAGGGCTTGTTAAACTCAAGCAAGCACTGGTTGTTGTTGCGCCGGCACTCGACGCAGACCGGCATGGTGTACGGCCGGTAGCCCTTGCCGATGACGAGGTTCTTGATAACCTCAAGCACTTCCCGCCGGTTCACAGGGCAGCCCGGGATTGTAGCGTCAACCTGTACGTGCTCGTCGATACCCGTCACTTCGACATCCGCGATATCGTCGGTCTTCGGGAACTGCAGGCGGGCCAGGTTCTCTTTCGGCGCCCACTTCTTATAGGCGGGAATGTTCCCGGTGTGGGCGCAGGTGCCGAGCGCGACTAGGACCTTGGTGCGGGCGCGGACCTCTTTCAAAAACTCGAGGTCCCGCGGCGAGGCGACCATCCCCTCCATGAGGACGACGTCCAACTCCGGCTTCTCGGAAGCGGCGTCGGAGACGAAGCGGAACTCGAGCACGTCAACCAGGTTGAAGATGTCGAGCACTTCGTCCTCGTTGAAAGCAACGGAGAGCACGCAACCGTTGCAACTGGTGATGTCCAGGATTCCGACTTTTAGTTTCTCGCTCACGGCGTGGGCTCCTTCAGTTCGTCCCAACGGAACACCGGTCCGTCTTTGCAGGTGAATCTGGAGCCGATCATGCAGTGGCAGCAGGTCCCGGTTGCGCAGTACATGAGCCGCTCCTCGGAGACGTAGACGCTGGTTTCGGGGATGCCCTTGTTGACCAGCGCCTGTCCGGAGAGCTTCATCATGATCGGCGGGCCGCAGAGGATTGCGACGGTATCGCCCTTCGGCAGCTCGGTTATCTTGATGAGGTCGCTGACGAAGCCTTCGGTGGCGTCGTAGCAGGTGCCTTCCTTGAGAGTGTCGAGCGAGACGAAAAGGCTCATGTCCTTCTGCCACTGCTCGACCCAGTCCTCAAAGATGACTTCTTTGGAGTTGCGGTAACCGACAAAGGAGTAGACCTGGTTGTACTTGCTGCGGTTCTTCTCCATGTAGTCGAACACGCCCTTGACGGACGCGACGCCGCAGCCGCCGGCAACGACGATCAGGTTCTTTCCTTCGGCCTCCTTCATAGGATAGCCTTTGCCGTAGGGCCCGCGGATGAACACCGTGTCGCCTGGCTTGACGCGCCCGAGCGCGCGCGTGACGGTTCCGACTTCGCGGATGTGGAGCATCAGGTAGTCGCGGTCCCAGGATGCGATGGAAATCGGCGCTTCGCCGATTCCCAGCAGCGAGATCGAGACGAACTGGCCGGGCACGTTCTTGAACGGTATGTCGAGGACCAGCCGGAAGTTCTCCTTGGTCTCGCGCAGGTATTCCAGCACCTTTACTGGTTGTGGTAGGTAAACGTTGTTGTCTGTCATTGCGCCACCATCTTGTTCACGATGCTTACCCAGTCGATGCGCGTCGGGCAGTTGGCGATACACCGCCCGCAGCCGACGCACATCGTCACGCCGTAGCGTTCGCGGTAGTACTCGATCTGGTGGTAGATTCGGAAGCGGAAGCGTTCGCTGCGCGCCTCGCGGAAGAAGAGGTCGCCGGCGACGCGGCTGAACTCCTTGAGCTGGCAACTCGACCAGTTGCGCGTCCGCTGGCCCTTCGACGTATCGGAGGCCTCGACCGTGTCGGCGATCTCGTGGCAGTAGCAGGTTGGACAGGTCGTCGTGCATGCCGCGCAGCTCAGGCACCACTTGACGCCGCTCTCCCACTCCGGGTTGCCCCACAGGGCGGCTATCTTCGTGGTCTTGAGCTTGTCCGTACCCGGGGTCATGCGTTCTGCCGGCCCCTCGTCCGTTGGCTTGAGGTACGACGATAGCTGTTTAGCCAGCTTTTCGCCCTCCTCGCTGCCCGCTTCCACAACGTAGTGGTCCCCGCGGTCGGCCATCCACAGGTCGTGGTAGTCCTTCAGGTCCATGCTGCCGCAGAAGGCGTACTGATTGCACGGCTGAGAGCAATGAAGGCCGATGAAAACGGCGTTCTTGCGTCGGGCTGCATAGTACGGGTTCTGCGGCTCTTCCAGGTAGACCCGGTCCTGATGGTTCACGGCGTTGAGGTCGCAGCGGCGGACGCCGAAGAAGATGCGCTTCTCCGACTCCGGCAGCGGCACGTTTATCTGGTCGCCCGCGAACTCGAACAGGGTCTCCTGTTGCGGAAAGAAGAACTGCTTGATGGGTAGATAAGAGTTGCCGCTAAGGTCAATCGCATCCGCGCTTTTGACCTCCTGGAATCGTACCGCGTCCGTGCGTACGGGAGCGAGGACGTGGTACTGTCCGGCCAGGGACACTATGAGATTGTTCAGGTCGGCTTTCTGTAGCTTGTACATTCTGTCACTAACCCCTCAGTCTTTGTATCACAGGGTTCGCGAAAAAGGCAACCGAAATTCGCCGCAAATCGGCCTTATTTGCGGGGCAAAACGCCTGTCTGAGCATATCGCTCGAGGGCACGTCGGCAGGAGCCTCGCCGATTACCCCCCAGCTCGAGCCCGCCGCCCCCGCGGCGAGCCAGGCCCTGGCGTCGAATCTGCCCCTCGGCCTCTTCCCGACATCGCTATCCAATGATATGCTGCTAGCACCTCTCGAAGCGGCAAGATATGCTAGAAGAGGAATGCAATCGTGGAAGCTCACAGACTCTTCGACGGCAAAGCGACGAGTCCCCGCACTGAGGAGTGCAACAGGAGGAAAACACAATGGATGAATACAAGCTCTTCATAGACGGCGAATTTGTCGATGCCCAGGACGGCGCAACCTTCGAGACCATCGACCCCGGCACCGGCCTTCCCTTCGCCAGGGTCGCCAAGGCCGGGAACGCCGACGCCGAAGCCGCCATCGACGCCGCCAAGCGCGCCTTCGACAAGGGCGACTGGTGCGGCATGGAGCTTGCCAAGCGAGTCGCGCTCCTGCAGGACTTCGCCGACCAGATCTCCCAGCAGGGCATCCGCCTGGTCCTCGCCGAGTGCATGGACGCCGGCCAGATCATCAACTACTCCAAAGTGATCGCCCTCTGGGCCAGCCTGCTCACCCGCAACCTGGCCACCTACGCCCTGACCAAGTTCCCAATGGAAGAGGAGGTCTTCGCCTCGGGCAACGCCTTCTCCCCCGGACGCGAGTTCGTCCGCCGCGAGCCCATCGGCGTCTGCGTCGGCATCGTCCCCTGGAACTTCCCGACGGCCCTCGCGATGTGGAAGATCGTGCCGGCCCTGCTCATGGGCAACACCATCGTCATCAAGCCGGCCTCGAATACGCCGATCACCGCCCTGATCCTGGCGGAGTGCGCCAAGGCGGCCGGCCTCCCTAAGGGCGTGTTCAACGTCATTCCGGGACCCGGCGGCTCGCTGGGCAACACCGTTTGCACCCATCCCGCCGTCGACAAGATCGCCTTCACCGGCAGCACCGAGGTCGGACGCGAGATCATGCGACTTGCCTCCGGCACCGTGAAGAAGGTCACGCTGGAGCTCGGCGGCAAGTCCGCTAACATCATCCTCGACGACGCCGACATGGACCTCGCTGTCGAAGGCGCCTGCTTCGGCACCTTCCTTCACCAGGGCCAGATCTGCGAGTCCGGCACCCGCGTCCTCGTCCCATCGAAGCTCCACGATGAGTTTGTCGAGCGGATGAAGAAGCGCGCCGAGGAGATGCGCATTGGCTACCAGCTCGACCCGACGTCGCACATGGGGCCGGTAGTGAGCAAAGAGCAGCTCGCCACCGTCGAGCACTACGTCCAGTTGGGCAAAGAAGAGGGTGCCCAGGTCGTCACCGGCGGCAAGCGCGCCGAGGTGAAGGGAATGGAGGGCGGCTACTACTACGAGCCGACCATCTTTACCAACGTCGACAACAAAATGCGCATCGCCCAGGAGGAGATCTTCGGCCCCGTCGTCTGCCTCATCAAGTATGACAGCGACGAAGAGGCCATAGCCATCGCCAACGATTCCATCTACGGCCTGGCCGGCGGCGTCTTCTCCACCAACATCGCCCGCGCCGAAAAGGTCGCGCGCGGCGTCCGCACCGGCACGATGTGGATCAACAACTACCACGTCTTCGCTGAGTACGTGCCGTTCGGCGGCTACAAGCAGTCGGGCGTCGGCCGCGAGCTGGGCAAGTGGGGCCTGGAGGAGTACACGCAGGTCAAGCGCATCCACATCCCCTACTACTCGGACGCCAAGACGAACTTCCCGTTTACCATCATGCGGGACGACAAGAAGATCGAAGGCTTCGCCTACAATTGCCCCACGGCGGTTATCGCGGGGCACGGTACCCTGTCGTCGCTCGGGAAGGTGGCGGTTGACCTCGGCGGTCGCCACGCCCTTGTCCTGACCGACCCGGGCGTCCGGCAGGCAGGCCTGGCCGACCTCGTTAAGAACAGCCTAGGCGATTTCTGCGTCGGCATGTTCGACGCCATCCCCCAGGACCCTGACCTGGAGTGCGTCGACGGTGCGACAGAGATGGCGCGCCGGCTCAAGGCCGACTGCATCGTCAGCGTCGGCGGCGGCAGCGTCATCGACGCCGGCAAGACCGTCTGCGTAACGCTCAAGAACGGCGGCAAGGCCAACGACTACATCAACCGCTGGTCGACTCTGGACGAGCCGCAGACGCCGCACATCGTTGTCCCAACGACGGCCGGCACCGGCAGCGAGGTGACGACCGCCGACGTAATCACCAACAAGATGGCCGGTCGCAAGCTCTTTATAGCCGACGCCAGGATCGCGCCAAACGCCGCCATCCTCGACCCCAAGATGACGATGACGCTGCCCCACGGCATGACCGTCGGCAGCGCCATGGACGCGATGACCCATGCCGTCGAAGCGATGATGAGCATCATGGCGAACCCGGTCTGCGACGGCCTGGCCCTGCACGCCATCCGCATGATCAACGAGAACCTGCCCATCGTCGCCGAAGACGGCAGCAACGAGAAGGCGCGGCTGAACATGCAGATCGCCGCTACCATGGCCGGCTGGTCGTTCACCATCGCCCAGGTAGGCCTGGCGCACGCGATGGCCCACACGGTAGGGACGTTGCACAACGTTCCGCACGGCATGGCCTGCGGCATCGTCCTGCCGAAGGTGATGCGCTTCAACGTCGACCACGCCGCCGACAAGCTGGCGCAAGTGGCGCGGGCGATGGGCGTCGACACGCGCGGTAGGGACGAGCGCGAGGCGGCGCTGGCGGCAGCCGACGCGGTGGAGGCGCTGATGAAGAAGGTGGGCCACCCGATGGGCCTGCGCGAAGTCGGCGTGCCCCAGGAGGGCCTCGGCCTGTGCGCCTTCCACGCGCTGGCCGACTCGAACATCATGTTCAACGCCCGCCCGGTCGCCGACCCGATGGAGATCCTGAACCTGTACACGCAGGCTTACTAGTCGAATCGAAGGGAGAATGGGGGACGGGGCGCCATGTCCCGTCCCCTTCCCATCATGACGTTCATCAAGCTGGACCCCGCGGCGTCGGAAGCCATCAAGTCGCTCCTCGCGGAAAGAGGGACGCGGACGCCCATCCGCATCGAGCTGCAGTTCACCGGCTGCTGCGACCCGTCGCTGGGCCTGCTCGTCGACGACGCGCGCGAGTCCGATCTCGTTGACGAGGTTGACGGCCTCACGTTCGTGATCGACCCGCAGGCGCAGGAGCTGGCCGGCGAGGTGAGCATCGCCTACAAGCCCGGAGACGGCGTCTTCCTCCTCACCTCCACCAATACCATCGGCGAGTGGGACGGCATGATCACGACAAAGCTGCGGCTGTAACACTCAGCGCCCCTAAATGTCGTACAATGAGAGAAAGGACGCCTGGGAGCGGGCGCCTTTTGTAGTCGTGAGCTGGGACAGGGACGTTGCCATGAGCGATGCCTT
>JBEKXP010000135.1:0-6068 GCA_049511815.1 Dehalococcoidia bacterium | reverse complement strand
ATGTTGCCCGTGTCGACGACCGCCGGCCCCTGGTTAGAGATGAGCGGCAACATCTCCTCCAGCGTCGCGCCCTTCTTCTCCAGCTCGACGACCTTCTCGACGACCGAGTTCTTCGCCAGCCGTGACGGGTTCATAATCGACTTCATGCAGTAGACGGTCTCCGTCTCCGCCGCGTGCACCATCCAATCCTTGAACGCCGCCTGCCCGCGACATTCCTTCGTCGCCATGAAGCGCGTCCCCATCAACACCGCGTCAGCGCCCAACGCCAGCGCCGCCATCAGCCCGCGACCATCCGCGAAACCGCCGCCCGCGACCAGCGGCAGCTTCACCGCGTCTGCCGCTGCCGGCACCAGCACTATCGACGTTACCTCGTCCATGCCCGGGTGCCCGCCGGCCTCGTGCCCGACGACACAGATCGCGTCGACGCCCAGCCTCTCCGCCGTCTGCGCATACCTGACTCCGGGCACCTTGTGCATAATCTTGACGCCGGCTGCGTGCAGCGGCGCCACGATCGCCTGCGGACTGCGCCCCGAAGTCTCCACGACCGGTATCTTCTCGTCGATCACTGTCTGCACCCACTCTTCGACCGGCTGCGGGCGCACCGAGGCGAACAGGTTGATGTTCAGGCCGATGGGCTTGTCAGTGAGGTCCTTCGCCTTGCGGACGTCTTCCCTTAGCTCTTCGATGGTCGGGTACGTGGCCGCCGTCAGGAAGCCCAGCCCGCCGGCGTTCGCTACCGCCGCGATGAGCTCCGCTCGGGCCACCCAGAACATGCCGCCGCAAAGAATCGGGTATTTGATGCCAAACAGCTTGGTAATGCGCGTCTCGAGCATCGAGGGACTCCCTTCGGTATCGACGGAGATGAAACTACCGGACCACCGACAACCTGCTCTTCGCCTCCACGCTCTCGCCGTGAAGAGCGGTGTTGAGAACGTCGTCGACGTGGTCCGCCAGCACGAATTCTATCTCCTGTCGGACTTCGGGAGCAATCTCCTCCAGATCGGGCTCGTTGTCGCGCGGCAGGGCGATCCTCTTGATGCCCGCCCGATGCGCCGCCAGCACCTTGTCCCGTATGCCGCCGACCGGCAGCACTTTCCCCCGTAGGGTTATCTCGCCCGTCATCGCGGTGTCTTTGCGCACCGGCCGCCGCGTCAGCGCCGAGACCAGCGCCGTCGCAATCGTCACGCCCGCCGAAGGGCCGTCCTTCGGCACCGCGCCGGCAGGGACGTGGATGTGCATGTCGCAGTTATCGAAAGCGCCCGGCTCGATCCCCAGCTCGTCCGCGCGACTCCGCGCATACGTGACTGCCGCCTGCGCTGACTCCTGCATCACGTCGCCGAGCTTGCCCGTGAGCGTCAGCCGCCCCTTGCCCGGCACGCACGTCGCTTCGACGTAGAGGATATCGCCGCCGAAGGCAGTCGCCGCCATCGCCGTCGCCACGCCCACCTCGTCCTCCTCCGCCGCCAGCTCCCAGCGGAACCGGCGCGGCCCCAGGAACTTCGCTAGCGAGTCCGGCGTCACCGTTATCGCCTCCGTCGAGCCGCGCACCACCTCGCGCGCTGCCCCGCGGCAGATCGTCCCGATCTCGCGCTCCAGGTTGCGTACCCCCGCCTCGTGGGTGTAGCTGCGGATGATCTCCAGCAGCGCCTCGTCCGTAATCGTGAGAATGCCCGGCTGCAGCCCGTTCTGCTCCATCTGACGCGGCGCCAGGTAGCGTTTCGCTATCTCACGCTTCTCGTGCTCCGTATAGCCCGGCAGCTCGATGATCTCCATCCGGTCCAGCAGCGGCGGCGGGATCGTGTCGAAAATGTTCGCCGTCGTTATGAACATGACCTTCGACAGGTCGAACGCCACGTCCAGATAGTTGTCGACGAAGCTGTTGTTCTGCTCCGGGTCCAGCACCTCCAGCAGCGCCGACGCCGGGTCGCCGCGAAAATCGACGCCCAGCTTGTCGACCTCGTCCAGCATGAAAAGCGGGTTGTTCGAGCCGATGCGGCGTATCTCCTGGATGATGCGCCCCGGCAGCGCCCCCACGTACGTCCGCCGGTGGCCGCGTATCTCCGCCTCATCACGCATGCCGCCCAGCGACATCCGTACGAAGCGACGCCCCAGCGCCCGCGCAATCGACTGCCCCAGCGACGTCTTGCCCGTTCCCGGCGGCCCGACGAAGCAAAGGATCGGCCCGCGGCTGTCCGGCTTCAGTTTGCGGACCGTCAGGAAGTCCAGGATCCGGCGCTTCACCTTGTCCAGCCCGTAATGGTCTTCGTTCAGGATCTCCTCGGCGCGCGGGATGTCCAGGTTATCCTCCGTGCTCTTATCCCACGGCAGGCTGACCAGCCATTCCAGGTAGTTCCGCGAAACCTGGTACTCCGCCGCCGCCTGCGGCATCGAGCGCATCCGGTCCAGCTCCCGCTCCGCCTCCTTGCGCGCCTCTTCGGGCATGTGCGCCTCTTCCATGCGCTTCGCCAGGTCGTCGATCTCCGGCGTCAGCTCCGACTCGCCGAGTTCGTTCTGGATCGCCTTCAGTTGCTCGCGCAGGATGAACTGGCGCTGTCCCTTCTCCATCTCGCCGCGCACCTTCGCCTGGATGTCCTGCTCTATCTGGAGCACCTCCAGCTCGCGCGAGAGGTACGTATTGATTAGCCGCAGCCGCTCCTCGATGTTCGCCGCCTCGAGGATGGACTGCTTCTCCTCCGCCTTGATGTTGATGTGCGCCGCGATGAAGTCCGCCAGCAGCCCGCCGGGAGCTATCGTCTCCGCCGCCGCCGCCAGCTCATCCGGCAGCGACTCGGCGAGATTGACCGCCTTCTGGAACTGCGACAGCGCGCTCCGGTACAGCGCCTCCATCTCGATGCCCGAGTGGTCCTGCTCCGGCACGATCTCCGCCCGCACGCGCAGCGACGGCTTCTCTTGCTCCGTCGAGACCAGGCGGACGCGCATCAGCCCTTGAATTATCGCCTGGACCGCTCCCGTGGGTGCCCGTGCCATCCGCAGTATGTTCGCCACGGTTCCGACCTGGTAGACCGGCCCCGTTGGCTGGCCCTCCGGCCCCGTCTTCTGCGCGAAGAGCGCCACCATCTTGCTGGGGCTGGCGGCCGCCTCCGTCACCGCCTGAACGATAGCCTCGTCGCTCGACGATAGCGGCACCATCAGGCCGGGGAACAGCACAACCCCGCCGCTGGCAAGCGCCGGCAGCACGTCCGGCATCTTGAAGGTCTCTTCCAGCCTCTCCTGGTCGCTCTCAGATTGTTGGGCGTTGTCGTCCATGGCAGTTCCCTCGGAGCTATTCATCGCTCGGCCTGCGCACGGCCACCCGCACGTGGCGAGCGGGCTGTTCCGGCACCTTCGGCAGGACGATGCGCAAGAACCCACCGGCGTAAGTCACCCTCGCCTTCGACGGGTCGACCCGCGCCGGCAGGACTAGCGACCGGCCGAAGAGGCCGTAGCATATCTCCATCTGCGTGTGGCGACGGGCCGGGTGCGCCTCGCGGTCGACCTTCTCCCCATGGAACGCGAGCCGCCCGCCGTCCACCTCGATCTCGACCTCCTGTTCGTCGATCCCGGCGATCTCCGCCACTACCACGACCTCGTCCGCCGTCTCGTAGACGTCCGTCGGCGGCGCCAGCGTCGGGCTGCAAAAGCGCGAGCGCCCCGACCCTCCTTCCGCGAGTCGCCGCCACATCTGCTCCATCTGCTCGTGAAGCCGCTCGAACTCAGCGAATGCCCTGCTGCGGATCATCATCGTTCTCCCCTTCAGTCGCGTGCTGGCGACGAAGAATGCCCCCTAAGTTCAGAATAATCTGGCGGGTGGTGAATTACAAGCTTGGCGCTGCTGATACCGATGCCGCGGGCCGCTCACACGCCGGAATCGTCTTCCGGCTCCTCCTCGTCCGACTCCTGCCAGTCGCCGGGCTTCGCTTCCCAGACCGACTTGTAGTTCTCGCCGGCCAGCGCCCGCTGGATCTCTTGCTTCTCCAGCGCCAGCAGCTCCTCGTAGCTCGACTCGCACTCGTGCACCATATCCGGAAACCCCAGGTTCACGAAGCGCGTCACCACGTGCTGCCACATCCCCAGGCTGACCAGGCTCTCCACATATTTCGGCCAGGGGATGAGCGTCAGGCTGTCTGGCTTCGGGAAGCGCGGCCGCAGCCGCCTGAGCGAGCGAAAGCGTTCCTCCGGCGTCGCCACCATCTCGACGATCTTGACCATCGGCGCGTCGACAGCGTTGGAGCGCGCATCGACGATGAGCGTCTTGCGGATCAGCGGAAAGTACAGCGCGACGACTTCCGCCGTATCCAGGGAGTTCGCCATCTCCGCCAGGTCTATCTGAAAATCGAAGTCCACGCCGTCCCGCCCGCTCTACGCGTCTCTACGCCTTGTCCGAATCGACAATCCGCACGAACCGGTGCTTCCCCACGCGAAACAAGTCGCCATCTCTCAGGACCACCAAGCGCGTCTCGACCTTCTTCATTCCATCGGGCGTGAACACCTCCACCGCACCCTGCTGAATCAGCCGCCTCGCCTCCGAAACGCTTGAAGCGAGGCCGCTGGCGTAGACCACACTCGCAAGATCCTTCCACGAATCGTAGGTCTCCCGCGCGCGAGCAACGCCCTCGGCGGTTTTGATCACCACCTTGTGGTCCCGCAAGAGCGACATGCGGTACTCGACGACATCCTCCGGCATTTCGCCCTGCTGGAACGTGCGCTCGAACGCCTCTTCCGCCTTCCGCGCCGCCTCTGCCCCGTGCAGGTCGCTGACAATCTCCCGCGCCAGCCGCTTCTTCACGTCCATCGGGTTCACCGACCGCTCCGCCAGCTTCCGCCGTATCTCCTCGATCTCCTCTTGAGGTGTGTCCGTCACCAGCGTGAAGTAGTCCAGCATCACGCCGTCCGGCAGCGACATGACTTTGCCGTACATCTCCTCCGGCGGGTCGTTCAACGCAATGTAGTTGCCCTGCGTCTTCGACATCCGCAACTGCCCGTCCGTCCCGACCAGGATCGGCATGCAAATAGCAATCTGCGGCCGCTGCCCGTACGCCCGTTGCAGCGTCCGGCCCGCCATCAGGTTGAAGAGCTGCTCCGTCGCGCCTATCTGCGCGTCCGTCTGAAGCGACACCGCGTCGTAGGCCTGCATGAAGGCGTAGAAGAATTCGTGGATATAGATCGGCTCGCCGCGCTCCCGCCGCTTTGCGAAGTTGTCGCGCTGGAGGAATTGCCCGACCGTGAAGTGCGACGCGATCTTGATCAGTTCCTCGAAGGTGAGCTTGCTCAGCCATTCGGCGTTGTTGCGGATGACCGTCCGCTCCCGGTCGAGCACCTTGAACGCCTGCTCCGTGTACGTCCGCGCGTTCGCCTCGATCTCCTCGAGCGTAAGCATCGGCCGCGTCGAGTCCTTGTCGCTCGGGTCGCCGACCAGCGCCGTGAAGCCGCCGATGAGCAGTATCGTCTCGTGTCCCAGCCGCTGGAACTGGCGCAGCTTCCGCATCGGCACGGTGTGCCCGAGCGTCAGGTCCGGCGCCGTCGGGTCGATTCCCAGGTAGACGCGCAGCGGCCGTCCTTGAGACAATCGCTCCCGCAGCTCGTTCTCCATCGTGCGCGTCACGCCCTCGTCGCCGTAGACGACGCCGCGCATCAGAATCTGCACTTGCTCTTCAATCGACGGCATGCGGTCTCGCTCGCGATCAGGCGGGGTTTTCGGCGACGGCGTCCGGCGCCAGTTCGAAGTACTGCCGCGCGGCCTCGACGTCCCTGCCGATCTGCTCGATCAGCGCGTCCGCGCCGGCGAAACGCTCCTCGCCGCGCAGCCGCTTCAGCACGTCGACCCGTAGCTCTCGTCCGTAGAGGTCCCCGCCAAAGTCCATTATATGCACCTCGACCGTACGTTCACCATCGTCGAACGTCGGACGCCGCCCGATGGCCGTAACCGACGGGTAGCTCTTCCCTTCAACCGACGCCAGCGTCACATAGACGCCGAACGCCGGCAGGGCCAGCCCCGACCCGACCGCGATGTTCGCCGTCGGAAAGCCGATTACCCGCCCTCGCTCAACGCCGGCGACCACCGGCCCGTC
>JBEKXP010000134.1:0-6137 GCA_049511815.1 Dehalococcoidia bacterium | reverse complement strand
TCGGCGCCCGACTCTCCGGCGGCGAAAACGTTCACGGAGCTGGCGGAGAGGGTTGCCGCGCGCTGTGCCGTCGCGCAATACGCGGAGGAGTCGAAGAGTTAGGGCGAGGTTCTTGCGGCGTTTTGGGGGACGATCTGAGGGTTGAAACCCTCAGCTTACGAATGTCTCAAAGGCCGCTTGGACTGAGTGCGGACGTAGTATCGTAACCCACGGACTTCGTCAGCCTGCAGTTGTCGAAAACCGTATCCCTTTTGCCAGAACGCCTGGTGCCCCAGATCCACTTTGAGCTCGGGGAACTTCAGGAAGACCTCGCGCGAGCAAGCGCCCTTCAGTTGATGCATCATTGCAGGCAGATCCTGATCCGACGTGAATTCCAATAGCATATGAACGTGGTCGAGACTGAGCTCGAACTCGAGCAGCTTGATGTTCACTCGCGCGGCGATCCTGGTGAACGACCCTTTGACCTCGTCGGCGATCTCGGCTTGAAGGAGCGGCTTGCGTGCCTTCGTGCTGAACCAAACGTGGAAGATGCGCTTGACTTCCATAGCTTGGTGGCCTCCGAAACATAAGGCAGTCTGCGCGTTGAAACGCGCAGCTACTAGGTGAGCACCTCCGTTTGTCTCGCTTCGTAAGCTGAGGGTTTCCAACCCTCAGATCGCTAACATATTCAGGGCAAAGACGAGCTAGGTTCTTTCGGTCTCCAACCGTCGTCTCGCGGCTTCGACGTACTGCGATTCGCTCTCGATGAGCAGCCAGCGACGGCCGTGCTTCTGCGCCGCGACCGCCAGCGTGCCCGTGCCGCCGAACGGGTCAAGTAGCAGCTCATCGGGTCGCGTCGCCACGAGGACGAGCCTTTCGACCAGCGCCAGCGGCTTCTGAGAGGGATGCCCCCCGTTCGCGCGTTCGCTCTTCGGCGTTACGGCGAACTCCCACAGGTTGCGCATCTGCCGTCCGCCGGCCAGCTCCTTCGCGTCCCAGTAGTTGAAGGTCCACTTCTTCGCGCGCTCGGGGGTCTCGTTCACGGCCCAGATGATCTGCTCGGTGCTCTCGGTCAGCCTGCGCGCGGTAATGTTGGGCTGGGCGTTGGGCTTGAACCAGACGATGGAGTTGAGGATGCGCCGGTTGAGGACGCTCTGGAGGATGAAGCCAAGCTGGTAGATGTTGTGGAAGGTGCCGAAGACGAGGATGTTGCCGTTCGGCTTGACGACGCGACAGACCTCCGACAGCCAGCGGACGTTGAACTGGAAGAAGTCGTCGTGGCTGAAGCGGTCCCACGTCTCCTGCATTGTGACGTGCGAGGAGAACGCCCAGCCCAAACCGCGCTTGCCGCGTCGGCCCGCGCCGGAGGCGATGCCGAACGGCGGGTCGGTGATGCAGTGGTCGACGCAGGCGTCCGGCCACGTGGCCATCACATCGAGGCAATCGCCTTCGATGATTGCGTTAGGGGCCGGTGGGTCGGACATATTTTCAATTCTGAGGGTTGAAACCCTCAGCCTTCCCCAAGCTGCGTTATCCGTGCTCGTGTCTGAGCGGACGTGATTGCTGCGTTCTGACGTACCCTCGTGCGGCCGCGATATCGTCTGGTTCCAATCGCCGGAAGCTGTAGCCTTTCTGCCAAAGAGCGCTTTCGTGCATGTCGCTCTTAAGATCAGGGTACTTAAGAAACAGTGCGCGTGACGTTGCGCCCTTGATCTGATGCATCACCGAGCTCAGGCTCTTGCCTTCGGGAACCGCGAGAACGAGATGAACGTGATCGAATGCGGTTTCCGCTTCGAGGAGTCGGGCCTCCGCGCGCAAAGCATTCTCGGTGAGGAGACGCATCACGTCGACGTCGATCTGCCCCTGTAGCGCGGGAATTCGGCGCTTGGTCCCAAACCAGACGTGATAGATGCGCTCGCCCAACGTCTCTCCCTGAGGCTGAGGGTTTCAACCCTCAGAGTTGCTTCCTGAATCAGCGAACCGCTGCCTGTCCGCCTGTGGAGAATGCGCCCCTACTCGGACCCCGGCTTCTGGCGCGCGAGCTCTCGCTGGTAGGCTTTCCACGACGGGCAGACTTTCGTGTGCCAGCGCCAGATGCGCGCCATGAACGTCTTCGGGTTCTCCTCCGACCGCTTCCGCCATGGACAGTCCGCGCACTTCGATGCCATGATCAGCCCTCCTTCGTGAGGCGGGTCTTCGACCCTACTGAGGCGGGTCTTCGACCCTAGAAAACGTCGAGCAGGCCGAATCGCGGGCCGTCGCGACAGACCTGTCGCATGCCGCGTCGCGTCTCGACCGCGCAACCGTAGCAGAGGCCCGTTCCGCAGGCCATCGGCGTCTCCAGCAGCACCTGCACCGGCTTTCGACTCCCCGTCCGGCGCATCACCTCGGCCATCGACTCATACATCGCCTGCGGGCCGCAGGCAAACGCCTGGTCGGCCTGCGGCAGGCGCTCCTCGAAGAGACGCGTCGCCAGGCCGGCTTGGCCCGCGGAGCCGTCTTCCGTGACGACGACGACGTCGGCTTGCGGCGGCAGCAGATTCGACGGCGGCAGCAGCGCGGCGGTGCGGGCGCCGACGACGAACGTTACGTTGTTCCCCTTCGCGACCGCCTTGTCCGCCAGCCAGACGAGCGGCGCGACGCCCATGCCTCCGGCGACGAGCAGGAGGTTCTTCGCAGTGGGTCGGACGTTGAAGCCGCGGCCGAGCGGGCCCCAGAGCAGGAGCTCCGAGCCAGCCGGCTTTTGCGAGAGCATGGCCGTCACGCGGCCGCGCGCCTCGTACAGAATGCCGACTTCGCCGCCGGGCCGGACGCGATGGTAGCTCATCGGACGCGGCAGGAGGGGGTCGCTGCCGGCGTCGAGTCGCAGCATCAGGAAGCGGCCGGGCGACGCGCCGGGGACGAGCGACGGCGCGTGGAACCACGTGAAGTACGTTGAGCCGAAGAGGCGCTCCGTGGTAACGATGCGGCCCTTCGCGACCTTCATTGCGACGGCGCATCCTCTCGCGGGCCGTGCGTCTCGGCAGGCAGGCCGTCGCGGCGGAGGTAGAGGCGCAGCGGCTGCACGGCGTACGGGCGGCTTCCAGCAGGCGTTGGGCGGCTCTGTAGCAAGAGGGCGCGCACGGCCGCCCGCGCGGTGTCGAGCGAGGTGAAGCAAGGGATGCGCTTCTCGACGGCGGCGCGTCGGATCTGGAAGCCGTCGCGCATGGCCGAGGGGCCGCCGCCCTCCGGGGTGTTGATGACACAGTCGACCTTGCCCTCCTGGATGACGTCGACGACGTTGGGATGGCCCTCGCTGATGCGCTTCGTGACCTCTTCGACGTCCATGCCGAGGCCGCGGATCATGTCGGCCGTGCCTTCGGTCGCGTAGAGGCGGAAGCGCGCCTGCGCCAGCTCGCGGATGATGGCCAGCGACTCGGCCTTGTTCTTATCGGCGATGCTGAGGAGGACGCCGCCCTCGCGAGGCAGCAGCAGGTCGGCGGAGAGGAGCGCCTTCGCCAGGGCGGCCGGGAACTCCTTGTCGACGCCCATGACCTCACCGGTCGACTTCATCTCCGGCCCGAGGTAGGTGTCGACGCCGACGAGCTTCGCCATCGAGAACACCGGCGCCTTGATGGCGACCAGGTCCTGCGCCGGCCAGAGCCCGCCGCGGTAGCCCTGCTCTTCCAGCGTCTTGCCAAGCATGACGTTTACGGCGAGTCGCACCATCGGCACGCCGGTCACCTTCGACAGGAAGGGCACCGTGCGGCTGGCCCGCGGGTTCACCTCGAGGACGTAGACGGATGAGCCGGCGGGCGAGGTGTCGGCCATGATGACGAATTGGATGTTCATCAGGCCGCGGACGTCGAGGGCAAGACCGATGCGCTGCGTGTAGTCGACGATGGTGTCGATCTCGTGCTGCGACAGGTCGAGGCCGGGGTAGACGGCCATCGAGTCGCCGGAATGGACGCCGGCGCGCTCGATGTGTTCCATGATGCCGGGTATGAGCACCCGCTCGCCGTCGGCGATGGCGTCGACCTCGACCTCTTTGCCCTCGAAGTACTTATCGATGAGGACGGGCTTGCCGCCGCTGAGCTCTACCGCTGCGCCCATGAAGCGCACCAGCTCCGTCGCGTTCTGGACGATCTCCATCGCCCGGCCGCCGAGGACGTAGCTGGGGCGGACGAGAACGGGGTAGCCGATGACGTCGGCGGTGTTGAGCGCGTCCTCGAGCGTCGTGACGCCGGCGCCCGGCGGCTGCGGGACGCCAAGGCCGCTCAGGAACGCCTCGAAGCGGCGGCGGTCCTCGGCGAGGTCGATTGCCTCAGCGCTGGAGCCGAGAATCGGCGCGGCGGCCTGGTGCAGCGGTCCGGCGAGGTTTATCGCCGTCTGGCCGCCGAACTGGACAATCACCGGCGGTGGCAATCCTTCGTCCGACTCGTTCTCAAGGATGTCGCGCACCGCCTCTTCGTCCAGCGGCTCGAAATAGAGGCGGTCGCTGGTGTCGAAATCGGTCGAGACCGTCTCCGGGTTGGAGTTGGCGATGAACGCCTTGTAGCCGGCTTCCTCCAGCGCCCAGACGGCGTGCACGCTGCAATAGTCGAACTCGATGCCTTGACCGATGCGGATTGGCCCGGAGCCGATAACCACCGCCTTCTTGCCGGGCTCCGGCAGCGCCTCGTTCTCCTGCTCGTAGGTGCTGTAAAAATAGGGCGTGGCGGCGTCGAACTCCGCGGCGCAGGTATCGACCATCTTGTACGCCGGCCGGATGTCCCACTGCTTGCGCATGAAGCGCACCTGCTCGGTGAGGCGGTCCGCCAGCACGCCGATCTGCTTGTCGGAGAAGCCGATGCGCTTGGCGGCGCGCAGGAGGTCGGGCGCGAAGGGCTCGGAGAGGAGGCGCTTCTCCATGGCGACGATGTTGGCCATCTTGTAGAGGAACCAGGGCTCGACGCCGGTGCGCCGCGCCAGCTCCATCGGTTCGGCGCCGCGCCGCAAGGACGCCATGAGCGCCCACAGCCGTTCGTCGCTGGCGTCCAGCGGCAGGTCGTAGGGCGACGCGCCTTCGGCAAGCATGTCGGCCCAGGCCGGGTCCTCCCAGAGGAGCGAGCGGCTGCCGACCTCGAGCGAACGGACGGCCTTCTGGAGCGCGCCCTCGAAGCAGCGGTCGATGGCCATGACCTCGCCGGTCGCCTTCATTTGCGTGCCGAGACTGCGGTCGCCGAAAGCGAACTTGTCGAAGGGCCAGCGCGGTATCTTGACGACAACGTAGTCGAGCGCGGGCTCGAAGGCGGCGGTTGTCTTGCCGGTCACGGCGTTGGCGATTTGATCGAGCGTCTTGCCGACGGCGATCTTGCCGGCGACACGCGCTATCGGGTAGCCGGTCGCCTTGCTGGCGAGGGCGGAGCTGCGAGAGACACGGGGGTTGACCTCGATGACGTAGTAAGGCGGCGCCGACGCTTCCTGGTAGGCCCAGTCGGCGAGCTCCGGTCGCGGCGCCAGGGCGAACTGGATGTTGCAGCCGCCCTCGATGCCCAGGGCGCGGATGATGCGCAGGCTGGCGGAGCGCAGCATCTGGTATTCCTTGTCGTTCAGCGTCTGGCTGGGCGCGACGACGATGCTGTCGCCGGTGTGGACGCCCATGGGGTCGAGGTTCTCCATGTTGCAGACGGTGATGCAGTTGTCGGCGCCGTCGCGCATCACCTCGTACTCGATCTCTTTCCAGCCGAGGAGGCAGCGCTCCAGCAGCACCTGGCTTATCGGGCTGGCGGCCAGGCCACCGCCGGCAATCTGCTCGAGCTGCTCGAGCGTGTGGGCGATGCCGCCGCCGGTGCCGCCGAGTGTGTAGGCCGGGCGCACGACGAGGGGCAGGCCCAGTATGTCGGCGACGAGGCGCGCCTCGCCCAGGCTGGTGACGGTGGCGCTGGCCGGAACCGGCTCGCCGATGTCCTCCAGCAGGCGGCGGAAGAGCTCGCGGTCCTCTGCCTTGCGAATCGTTTCCAGCGGTGTGCCGAGAAGGCGGACGTTGAACCGGTCGAGCACGCCCGCCTCGGCGAGGGCGACCGCCAGGTTGAGGCCGGTCTGGCCGCCGAGCGTCGGCAGGAGGCCGTCCGGCCGCTCGCGCTCGATGATGCGGGAGACGACGTCGACGGTCAGCGGCTCGATGTAGACGATGTCGG
>JBEKXP010000133.1:0-6187 GCA_049511815.1 Dehalococcoidia bacterium | reverse complement strand
CCGACAGGGCGCGGCATGAGCGATGACGGGCGCAGAACCTGTGCCACGTCCGGGCAGACTCAGGTGAAGCGGCGCGATGGGGTCATCGGCCTCACCCCCTTCCGCAATGCCGTTGCAGCGGTCTTCCTGTCGTCAGGCGAAGGAAACGGAGACAACGGTCTACCCTTCGAATCGCTCTATGTTGGGCCTATCCTAGCATCGATGGCCGAACTGAGGCAAAGGCCGCGCCGCAAGCCTTTCCATCGAACGAATCCAGCCAGCCATAGGGCGCGATGATCTCGCGGGGGGATGCAACAGCAGGCCTGATCGCGCTAAGGACAGACGTCGCCCGGCGCCGGGCCGCCGTCGTTGACGTCCTTCACCACCCGCGCGCGGCCATCCACCGCATCGGTGACAGCGATATCGCCGTTGCAGGCCAGCGCGAGGCCGCCCGGCACGTCGATCTGCGCCGATATCGCCGCGCCATCGTCGCCGCTGAAGCCGCAGACGCCGTTGCCCGCGACCCGCCTTATCTTCCCATCGCTGTCGTCGATGCGTCGCACCTCGCAGTCGAGCATCTGCATCGGATTGCTGCTGTTAAAGCGGAACTGCGAAATGTAGACGTTCCCGTCGGCGTCGAGCGCAAGACCGCGGACATTGGCTAGGCCGGCACTGACCGCCGAGCCGCCGTTGCCGGACGACGCACAAACGCTGCCGCCGGCAATCGTCTCGATGGTGTGAGAGCGCGTCCTGGAAACCTTGCGCACCCGGCAACCGCCGAGCTCGCCGATGAACACCTCACCGTCGGCGTTAACCGCGACACCGCTTGGCTGATTGAGGCGGGCGCTCGTTGCCGGACCGCCGTCGCCGGAGAACTCGCCGCAGGTGAAGCCCGTGGGCCCCGAGCCGGCAATCGTCGAAATCGTTCCTCCCACCACTTCGCGGATGCGGCAGTTGAAGATATCGGCAACGTACAGGTTGCCGGCGGAATCGAATGCGACATCCGACCAGACGAATGTGCTTGGGACCGCAGCATCGGCAAGCCCCAGTTGGGCCAGCGTCGCATCGCCGCCGTCGCCGCTGAAGCCGCAGGTGCCGTTCCCCGCGACCGTGCTGATGGTGCCCGTCGCCATGTCAATTCGGCGCACGCGGCAGTCGCCGTTCTCGGCAACCACGATGTCGCCGTTGGGCGCGATAGCGAGGCCGCTGGGGGCGCTCAGCTCAGCGTCGGTCGCGTCGCCGCCGTCGCCGCTGAAGCCGCAGGTGCCGTCGCCCGCGATGGTTGCTATGTGCCCGCTGCGGCTTATCCTGCGTATGCTGCAGGTATCGCGCTCGCTGACGTAAAGGTTGCCGTCCCCGTCATATACGGCGCCGACCGGGAAGTGAAGCCCGCTCGCCAGGCTGCTGATAATCCCGGCGCCGGTTCCCGTGGCGAGGTCGAACGACTGCACTTCCCAGAAGGTCGACAGGTCAGCCAGCGTAGCGTTGGGGTTATCGTCGTAGAGAATGGGGCGCGTCGTCGACAACGTGGCATAGCCGGGCGCGCTAACGTTGAGCTGCGCCGGACCGATGGCCGGGAAGCCTATCGAAGCGTTGAAGAAGTAGAGGCCGAAGGCTGTGGTCGTTGTCGAGCCCGTGTTGCCCTGCGAATCGACGTATTGCACCGTCGCGCCCTCGATGCCGGCGCCGGTCCCGGCGTCCCGCACGACACCCCACATACAGCCGGAAACGAAAACAGCGACAACCGCAAGAATCGGGACCGCGATAGCCGGCCCCAGTGTGGCCCTCGTTCGCACAGTGGTTCCCTCCTAGATAGTGATTTGACTCTGGAACGGCCCGCTTCCGGCAGATAATACACCTTCTTTCACTTTAGGCGCAGCGAAATCCGCGCATCGTTACAGTCTCGAAACACACTCGCCGCGACTCGCCCGTGATAATAAGATGTTGTCAGGAGAAACGCAGGGAGAGAAGCAAATCGACTGATGTCCACGCTGGACGAACCCTACGAACGCAAACGAGTCCTGGAGAGGATTGCGTCGATCCCGGCGATATCAGTTGACGTGGCGGCGCTGGCGGGCGTTCTCGGCCTGGCGACCGTCCTCTACGTCTGGAACCTCACCGACAACGGCTACGGCAACACCTTCTACGCCGCCGCCGTTCGCAGCATGACGCAAAGCTGGCACAACTTCTTCTTCGCCTCCTACGACCCGGGCGGGTTCATCACCGTCGACAAGCCGCCGGTCTTCCTCTGGGCGGGAGTCGCTTTCGCGCGCATCTTCGGCTATTCGAGTTGGTCCATCCTTTTTCCCAGCGCCGTGGCGGGCGTCGCGAGCGTCGCGCTGCTGTGGCTGATCGTGCGCCGCTACTTCGGACTGGTCGCCGCGACGATTGCCGGCCTGGTCCTGGCGCTCACGCCGATTACGGTCGCTGTTAACCGGCTGAACCTTCCGGAGCCGTTCCTCATGCTCGCCCTCATTGGTGCGGCGGGTGCGATACTCAGGTCGCTGGAGAGTCGCCGCTGGTGGGCCTGGACAGCCCTTGCCGGCTTCCTCGTCGGCGTCGCCTTTAACATCAAGATGCTCGACGGCTGGATTCCCGGACCGGCGATCGCCATGGCCCTCGTCGTCGGCGTATCGGCGCTAACTCGCGCCTCGTTCCGGCGGCTGGCGGGCCAACTGGCCGTGCTCGGCCTGGTGACGCTGGTCGTCTCCGCTTCCTGGATGGCCGTCGTCGATGCCTGGCCGGCTTCGCAGCGGCCGTACATCGGCGGCAGCACCGACAACACCGTGTTGGACCTCGCGCTGGGCTACAACGGCTTCGAGCGAGTGGACGGCACGAACGGGGGTGGGGGAGGCGGCGCACGGACCGGGCCTGCGCCCAACTTCAACCGGAACACGAACTTGCCGAACGGAAATAATCCCGGCTTTGGGCCAGGGCCGGGCGCACCGTCCGGACGGATGCCCGGAACCACCAACACACGTCCGAATCCTCCTAGCCAGCCGGTCAATCGCGGCAACGGCAGCGGCGCGTTCGGTGCTTTCGCCGGCGCCGGCGGCATCATCGGCGGCATTCCGAGCATGCTTCGAATGTTCGACACGGCAAACGGCGGCCAGATCGGCTGGCTACTGCCCTTTGCGATCGGCGGCGGCCTCATCGCTTTCTGGCACTGGCGCCGCGACCCGCTGCGACGCGCCTTTGCAGCGTTGTTCGTGGGCTGGATTCTCCTTTATGCCGGCGTCTTCTCCTACGCGCAGGGAATCTACCACAGCTACTACACTTCAGCGCTGGCGCCCGGCGTTGCGGCAGCAGTCGGCGTGGGCGCCGTCGCGGTGGCGGGAGCCATCCGCCGCGATCGACGCTGGCTGCTGGTTGCCGTTGGGCTGGTCGCGCTCACCCTCTGGACGCAGCTTAACATCGAAGGTCGGACTCCGGACTTCTACGGCTGGGTCCGGCCGCTGACCGTCGCCATTGCGCTTGCCGGCATCGCCGTTGTTGCCGTCCTCGCGCTGCGACGGCTCCCGGTGATGACAGGCGTAGCGCTCAGCCTCGCTGGGCTTCTGCTCCTGCCGGCGGCCTGGTCGGTCAGCCAGGCGACCAACCCGTCGCTCAACACGACGCTGCCGCAGGCCGGGCCCCAGCAGGGCGCTTCCGGCGTCACATTCGGCTCGCAGGCTTTTGACAGCGGCACGGCGCAGCTTGCGGCCTGGTTGCAGGCGCACAACGACCCGGCGGCGATGTGGCAACTGGCCGTCACGAGCTCGCAGAACGCCTCGCGCCTGATCGCCCAGTACAACATATCAGTGATGGCGATGGGCGGCTTCATGGGCACGGACAGCGCCATTTCCATAGGTCGCTTCGCCGACCTCGTGCAGTCCGGCGCTGTCCGCTACGTGCTGACGAATGACCGCGGCGGCTTCAACGTACCTTTCGGGACGACGCGCGGCGGTCGCTCGTCTGGCGGCGGAGCGATCGCGCTTCCAACCTTCTTCGGCTCGATGAGTAGTCCCGCCGAAGTGATGGCAGCGGTCCAGAACGCCTGCACGGCGGTCAGCGACGCCCCGTCCGGCTACCAGAGCGTGCTCTACGACTGCGCCGGCCAGGCGAGCGCGCTGCACCAGCTGGCGCCCTGAAGCCGAGGCGTAACAATTGTTACAATTCCGCAACGACTTCGCGTACGACTCAGGGCTAACCTTTTTGTTGTAGGGAAAGCCTCAGGGCCAGCGGCGGGCGGTTCAGCGACCGGCCTGTCGCAAAGGAGGAGCAGACGATGACCAACGCAGCAGAGGACTACGATGACTTTCTCGAAGAAGGCGGCCACCGCTGGCGCAAGCGGCTAATCCTGCTCGTCGTGGCCGCGGCGCTTGTCATCGGTGTTGCGACGGCGCTATGGGCGACGTTTCTGCGCGACGGCGGCACCACGGCAGCCCAGACGCAGACGGCCAAGGTCACGCTCGGCACGATCACGAAGACGATAAGCACCAGCGCAACCGCCGCGTCGCAATCCACCGCTAACCTTTCCTTCGGCCAGTCGGGGCTTGTTACCGCCGTTAACGTCAAGGTCGGTCAGGCGGTCAAGCAGGGAGACGTGCTGGCGCAGATGGAATCGCAGTCGCTCCAGGACGCCGTCACAAAGGCGCAGGTCAGCCTGACCGAAGCTCAGACGAAGCTGAATACGACGCTTCAGGGCAGCACCCCGGATCAGCTCGCCGCCGCCGACCAGGCGGTCATCCAGGCGCAATCGAACCTCGACAAGGCGAATACCGCTCTGCAGGACCTGTACAACCCATCCAGCGACACGCTGAGCGCGGCGCAACAGGCGGTGCTCTCGGCCCAGTCGCAGCTCACGAAGGCGCAGCAGGCGCGCTCGGCGCTCGACACGAACTGGAGCGATAGCAAGGACGCGGCCCAGGCAGCGGTCGACAACGCGAGGAACGATTTGTCTACGGCCCAAGCCAGGCTGCAGGGGGCTGAGACGGCCTGTCCAAGCGTTACGTCGGTGCCCCTCAGTTCCTCAGACCGGGACTACCTGAACGGCATCGTCGCAAGCGGCCCCTCAAGCTCGCCGTCGGGGACCCCGTCCCCGACCGAGACGGCAGGCTGCACGCCATCGGCCGCGTCCGCGATTCTTACGGCTAACTCGGCCTACCTGACGGCCGACAACACCCTTCAGACCGACAGGGACAACCTCAGCAAGCTCGGCAGCGGCCCCGACAGCAATGACGTGTCGGTTGCGGACGCCAACGTCCAGTCCGCGCAACTGGCGCTCCAGTCGGCGAACGACAAACTGAACGCGCTCAGCAACCCCTCGGCTGACGACGTGAGCCAGGCGCAGCAGGCCGTCGATTCGGCCCAGGCGGCGCTGACCGCCGCCCAGGCCAAGCGCGATACCACCTATCAAGGGTCCACGCCGGCAGATATCCAATCGCAGCAAGACCAGATAACCCTCGCCCAGATCGGCCTCAACGAGGCGAAGAAGAACCTGCAGAACGCGCAGATCATCGCGCCCTTCGACGGGACGGTCGCGGCCCTCAACGTCAACGTCGGCGACACGGTGGGAGGCGGTTCGTCTTCGAGCGCGTCGAGCAGTTCGAGCTCTGCGATCGTCCTCAACACGCCCAACGCCCTGGTCCTAAACGTCAGTATCGGCGAATCGGACATGCCCAACGTCAAGGTCGGCCAGATGGGCACGGCAACTTTCGACGCGATCACCGGGACAATCTTCCCCATCACGATCGACTCAATCGGAACGAACGCGACGACGACGCAGGGCGTAGTGACCTACCAGGCGAAGGCGCACATCGTCAGCGGCGGCCAGGGCGCCAGGCTCGGCACGGGCCGGCAGTCCGGAAACTCCGCTGCTTCGCCCACGCCCGGCGCTTCGCAACCCACTCCCAACGCCAGCCCCACCCCGAGCGCGCAACCGGTGGCCGGCATGAATGCCTCGGTCACAATCATCGTCGACCAGGCGCAGAACGTGCTTATAGCCCCCAGCTCCGCGATTCAGCGCGACGGCCAGAATGAGGTCGTCAACGTCCAGAACGACGACGGCTCGACCGGCCGCCAGACGGTAACTACATGCCTGACGAAAGGCACCAACACTGAAATCACCGCCGTCCTCACCTAGGTACTGACAATTATCTTCCCCGGCGACACGGACTCAACGACGTGCACGTGCGCCACCTCCAACACTCAGCAGGGTGGCGCGCTC
>JBEKXP010000132.1:0-6221 GCA_049511815.1 Dehalococcoidia bacterium | reverse complement strand
GGCAGGAGGAAGCCGCGCTCAAGGTCCTGCCCGACAGCCTTCGCCCGGGCATATTGCTCGCTATGGCGCAGGAGCTCGAAGCGGCGGGCGCGACGGGCGCGGCGCTCAACTGGTACGCTCGGCTGGGCAACGAGAGCGATTCGTCCGACAAGGCGCTGGCGCTGGAGCGGACCGGGGCTCTGGAGGAGCAGCTCGGCGAAAGCGGCTGGCAGACCGATCTCCAGACGGTCGTCATGCAATATCCGAGCACCGACGCCGCATCCGACGCCCTCACCGACCTGTCGCAGGCGGGCATCGCCGTTGACCCTTACGCCGAAGCGCTGGTCCACTACCGCCATTTCGAGAACGACCAGGCGATGCAGTTGTTCCAGAGCTATCTTGCTGGCGATTCCACGAGCCCGCGGGCGGCCGCCGCGCACTATTACATCGCCGCCCTCGACGAGCGCCTTGGCGACGAGAACGCCGCCCTGGACGAATACGCGAACTCGCTCGCGCTCGACCCTTCCGGCGACCTTGCGGACGATGCGCTCTGGTGGAGCGGCCTCATCTTCGAGAAGCAATCGCGCTGGGACGAGGCGGACCAGGCCTACTCCCGGATCCTGGCGATGAGCCCGCCGTCGACCTGGGCCGATGACGCCTCGTTCCGCCACGGCCTCGTCCTCTATGAGCAGCAACGCTACACCGACGCCGCGTCCGCCTGGAGCGAGTTCGCCTTAGCGACGACGGACGCGGAAACGGCGTCACATGCCCTGTACTGGGCAGCGAAAGCGGAGCAGGCGGCCGGCGACGCGGCGAACGCCCGAACTCATCTCGGGCAGCTCGTCCAGAACTACCCCCTCGACTACTATGGCCTCCGCGCGGCGGAGCTGCTTGCCGCCGACAAAAAAGCGACGCCCGTGCCCGCCATCACCCCAGCCGCCGCGGACGCCACGTCCTGGCTGGCCTCGATAAGCGGCAGCGCTGCGGTGCCGCTCTGGAAGGTCTGGCTGGACCCGCGCTGGGCGAAAGCGCAAGAGCTCAGCGCCGTCGGGTTCCCCCGCTCGGCGGCGGCGGAGCTGCGCGACGTCATGTGGGCGAACGCCGGCGATCCCATGATGCTCTGGGCGCTGGCGCAGGCGTACGACCGGCTCGGGGACACGGAGATGTCGTCGCGGAGCGCGCAGCTTGTCCTGGAATCGCTTTCGCCGGACGAGCGCGCCGTCGCGCCAAAAGCTTTGCTTCGATTGGCCTACCCGCGCGACTACATGCCGATGCTCCAGGACGCGCAACAGTCCGAAGGCGTTTCGCCGGACGTGATGCTGGCGCTGATGCGTCAGGAGAGCTTCTTCGACCCGCTGGCCGGCTCCGGCGCGGGGGCAACGGGCCTCACGCAGGTAATCCCGTCGACCGGGGAGGCGATCGCGACCGATATGGGGATGAGTAGCTTCGTGAACGCCGACCTCCTGCGACCGGTTGTGAGCATCAGCTTTGGCGCCCATTATCTTCAGCAGCAGCTCGCCGACTTCAAAGGCAACCTCTACTTCGCGCTGGCCGCCTATAACGCCGGCCCCGGCGCCGCCCAAAGCTGGGCCGATGGCGCCGGCGGCGACGTCGATCTATTCCTCGAGCAGGTCGACGTCGGCCAGGCCAATCTATACGTGCGCCTGGTGATGCAGAACCTGGCCGTTTACCGCTATCTCTACGAAGGCGCACCGCGGCCGTCCCTGCCCCGCTGAGCGGCACCCTTCGCCGTCCCGCCGCGACGATTGACACCCCCAAGCCGCTAATCTATCATTGTGTTCGGAAGCACAACTGGAAGGAAGTGAAGTGCCTAAACGCACATACCAGCCAAAACGTATTCCGCGGAAACGAGTCCACGGATTTCTTGCCCGCATGAGCACCCGCGGCGGACGCCTCGTGCTGCGCGCACGCCGCTCGAAGGGCCGCTACCGGCTGACGGTCTAGAGCGCGGCCCAGGCCTTGGCCGGGGCCAGATGCGAAGGGAACAGCGTCTCAGGAAGAGCAGCGATTTCGCCACCGCCTATCGAGAAGGCCAGTCCTTCTCCAGCAGGCTGCTGACGATACGGCCGCGGGCCAACGCTCTGCCCCACAATCGCTATGGCTTCGTAACAGCGCGCGCCGTCGGCAAGGCGGTAGTACGGAACAGGGTGCGCCGCCGCCTGCGGGAAGCGGTGCGCTCGTTGCCGCTGGCAAACGGATGGGACGTCGTGGTGATTGCCCGCCGGGCGGCGGCAGAGGCGACGTACTGGGAGCTTCGCCTGTCGCTGGCGTCGCTGCTGGAGCGGGCGGGCATCGTGTCCAGTTCGACGCTGAACGAGGTGCGAAAAGGGCTCGTCGAAAGATGAAGAGACTGGCGCTGGGCGCAATCAGGTTCTATCAGCGATGGCTTTCGCCTTACCGGCCGCCGTCCTGTCGCTTTCTGCCCACATGCTCGGAATACGGCTACGAGGCGATAGCCCGTCACGGCCTGCTTAAGGGCGGCTGGCTGACGGTCCGTCGCCTGGGCCGCTGTCATCCCTTTCAGAAGGGCGGCTACGACCCGGTGCCGCAGTGAGACACTGTTTCACGTGAAACAACGTCCTGCCTCGGCGGGACTTACCGGAGGAGTGAGATTCAGACATCGCGTAGCATAAGGGCCCTGACGGCGGCCCTTCTGTTCCTGCCCCTTGTCCTCGTTCTGACGGCGTGCTCGCGCATAACCAACCCGCAGGGCTGGGCAAGCCCGCTCATCACCAACGGCACCCTTCTGGCGGAGCCCAACCACCAGACGCTTGCCGCCGCCGATTTGAGCACCGGCTCCCGGCAATGGACCTTCCCTGGGAGCAAGTCGACGGCGGCGCTCAAGGCGATCTACGGCACGCCGGCGCTATCGCAGGGGCTGGTGCTCCTAGGCGGCTACGACGGCAATCTCTATGCACTGAACCTGACCGACGGTAGCCAGAAGTGGTTGGAGCCGGTGGGAGGTCACATCGTCGGTGGCCCAGTGACCAGCGACAGCACGGTCTACGTCGGCTCCGCTGACTTCTGCCTCCACGCCTTCGCCGTTGCCAGCGGCGATCAGGTGTTCAGCCCGTTCTGCACCGGCGCCAAGATCTGGTCCACGCCGACGCTCGACGGCAGCACGGTCTACGTCGCCTCCATGGACAAGAAGCTTTACGCCATCGGGGCCACGAGCGGCACGGCAGTCTGGCCAAAGCCGTTCCAGACGGACGGCGCCATCGCCTCGACGCCGGTGGTGGACAACGGCACGGTATACGTGGGCGCTTTCGACGATAAATTCTACGCCGTCGACGCCTCCACCGGCGAATCGCGCTGGTCGTTCAAGGCGGACGATTGGATCTGGAATCGCGCGGTCGTTAGCGGCGGCGCGGTCTACTTCGGCTCGCTGGGCGGCAAGGTGTACAGCCTTGACGCGACGACCGGGGAGCCACGCTGGGACAAGCCGTTCCAGGGCAGTGGCGTGGTGCGCGGTGGACCAGCGCTGGTAGGCTCGACGCTAGTCGTCGCCACCGACAACGGGTCCGTTTACGGGCTGGACGCGGCGAGCGGCAACCAGTTGTGGTTCTCGAAGGCGAACGCGGGCGTCCTGTCGGACCTCACGATCGACAGCGGCATGGTGTACTACAGCACAAAGAGCGGCAACGTCCAGAAGGTCGACCCGGCCACCGGGACGATAACGGACGTGCCGGTCTCAAGTTAGAAGCAGGTTCAAGTAGTGGAAATCATCGGTCTCATCTGGAACACGGTGCTCGTCAATCCAATGGCGAACGCCCTCGTGCTGCTGAACAACGTCTTCTTCGGCAGCTTCGGCCTTTCGATCATCGTTCTCACGGTCGTCATGCGCGCCGCAACCTTCCCGCTGACGCTCCGCCAGCTTCGTTCGTCGCGGGCGCTTTCGGCGATGCAAGGGCGACTGGGAGAGATACAGAAAAAGTACAAGGACCCGAAGCGGCGCTCCGAAGAGACGATGAAGATCTATCGGGAAGCTGGCGTCAATCCGCTCGGTTGCCTGCTGCCGATGGTCGCCCAGATCCCGATCTGGATCGCGCTGTACCAGGTGATCCGCCTGACGGTCGGCGACGTGCCGGAGAGCACGATAAACCTTTCGCATCACCTGTATCCGTGGTCGTTCATCCAGAAGGCTGTGCCCCTGAGCGATCACTTCTTCGGCCTCAGCCTGGGCGCGCCCAATCTCTTTCTGGCGCTGACCGTCGGCGCGAGCATGTTCGTGCAGCAGAAGATGACGACGCCGCCGGCGCTGGACGAAAAGTCGGCGTCGATGAACAGCACGATGCTCTGGATGATGCCGCTGATGTTCACCTACTTCGCGATTTCGTTCCCCAGCGGCCTTGCCCTATACTGGGTCGTATCGAGCGTCGTCAGCATTGTGCTTCAGTTCATGTTCGTCGGCTCCGGCGGTCTGACCTGGAAGAGTCTTTTCTCGCTCCAACCGGTCCCGGCGAAGACGGCCGTCACAAAGTCGCCGGCGGCCGCACCAAAACCGGAAGAGGAAGACGAAGCGGTGGACGAGGAGGACGAAGTGGCCGAGGCGGTCGGGGACGACCGCCGTTACAGGAAGAGGTCCCGTCGTGGAAAGCGTAGACGCAAGCGGTAAGACAGTCGAAGAAGCGATCGAGAAAGCGCTGGCCGAGATCGGCCTGGAGCGGACGCAAGTAGAGGTGGAGGTGGTCAGGGAAGGGCGCGCCGGCATCCTGGGCATCGGCGGGGAAGATGCGCGCGTCGTAGTGCGGGCGAAGCCGGAGGCTCCGGCGGTCGACGAGCGGCCGCGGTTGGCAGCGACCGAAGCCGGCATCGGCGTGCGGGCCAAGTCGGAGGCGCCGCCTGTCGACGAGCGGCCGCGGCTAGAAGAGACCGAAGATGAGATCGCCCTGGCCGTTGAAGTGCTGGAGAAGCTCCTCGAACTGATGAACGTCGACGCGACGGTCCGCGTGCGCCAGCCGGAGACGCTCGGCGACGGCGCTGCCATCGTCAAGACGGTGCTAGACATCAGCGGCGACGACCTCGGCATCCTTATCGGCCGCCGTGGCGACACGCTGAGCTCGCTTCAATACCTCGTCAACCTGATCGTCGGGCGCAAGCTGAAGGCGAGGGCGTCGTTTGGCGTCGACGTCGCGGGCTACCGGCGACGTCGAGAGCAGTCGCTCAAGAGCCTGGCGGAGCACATGGCCGAGCGCGTCCGCGCGACGCACCAGGTGATGACGCTGGAACCCATGCCGCCGAACGAACGTCGCATCGTCCACCTGGCGCTGGCGCAGGACGAGACGGTAATAACCGAGAGCATCGGCGAGGGCGAGAACCGAAAGGTCGTCATCCGTCCCAGCCGCTAGCCCCTTTCGTTCGTATAGACCCTCCCGGGCGTGCCGATGAGCATCCCTGACTTCCTCGTTATCGGCCACGTGGCGAAGGACGTGGGCGCGGACGGCTGGCGTCTCGGCGGCACGGTCGCCTACGCCGCGACGCAGGCCTGCCGCCTGGGCTTGACCGCAGCCGTCGTCACGCGCGCCTCCAGCGACGTCGACTTGACTCACCTCCTTCCAGGCATTCGAGTCTACTGTATCCCCTCGGAAACGACGACGACATTCGAAAACCGCTACAACGGGGGGCGGCGTGTACAGCGCGTCTGGTCGCGGGCGCCGGCAATAGGCCCGGAGGACGTGCCCCAAGAGCTCCGCGGCGCTAGAATCGTCTTGCTGGGGCCACTGTTGAGCGAAGTGACGCCAGACATGGCCGGCCTGTTCGCCGGAAGCCTCGTCGGCTGCTGCCTGCAGGGCTGGCTGCGCGACGTCGGCGCCGACGGGCTGGTCAATCGACGAGGCTGGCCGCAAAGCGCCTCACTGCGCGGAGTCCATGTCGCGTTTGTCTCCGAAGAGGACATGGAGGCCGACGAAGAAACGCTCTTCGCCTGGCAGGAGGAGGCCGAGACCGTGATCGTGACATGCGGCAGCGGCGGCGCGACGGTGTGGACCGGAGGGAAGTCGCGCCGGATCGCCGCCTTCCCGCATGCCGAGGTCGACCCGACGGGCGCCGGCGACGTGTTCGCCGCCGCGTTCATGGTCGCTTTCGACGAGACGCGCGACGTCGCGGTCGCCGCCAGGTTTGCCGACGCCGCCGCCGGCCTCAGCGTCGAGGGGGCCGGCACGTCCAAGGCGCCGACGCGGGAGCAGGTTTATCAGGTGCTGGCGGAGCACCAGGAGATCGTT
>JBEKXP010000131.1:0-6244 GCA_049511815.1 Dehalococcoidia bacterium | reverse complement strand
TCGACCGTTGAAAGCGCGTTCGTCGCCGCTCACGTTTCGTCCTCCACTTGATCACAACCCCGCCAGCCAGCCTACCGGCTGATGATTCCCATCCATCGTATCACGCGTTGCGGCAACGGTGAAAAGGCACAGTGGTCTTTCCGCGCTGGCCAACGGCGTCCCGCGAGCTGTGGTATTATAGGTAAAGCCCTTACGGGTTGAGCCTAATATCCAGACCGGTTAGACTCGTGATTGTCCACTATGCAAGAGGTACCTGACCCCCGCTTGGCAGTTCTCGGAAGGATCCTCTCTGAAGCGCGGATCTCCCGGGGTCTGACTCTCGATGATGTTGAACGCGAGACTCGAATTGCCCGCCGCTACCTGGAAGCGCTGGAGCATGACGAGTTCGATGCGCTTCCGGCTCCCGTCTACTGCCGCGCCTTCCTGAGGACCTACGCCCAATTCCTGGGAATAGACTCCAAGGAAATCCTGCGGCTTCAACCCGACCAGGGTCGGCAGGCGGCTGACCTTGCGCCTCTGCCCCAGGTGACGAAGGCGCCGCCGCCGGCGCTCTCTCGAAATTGGGTCATTGCAGGCGGAGTGGTCCTCGTTTTCCTTCTCGCGGGCTTCCTTCTCTACAAGATCGGGTCCGGTGGCAACGGGACAGCGTCGCCTACCGCACAGGCTGTCGTTGCCCAGGCGACGCAGGCGAAGAACGAGGGCGCCGAGCCGCTCGACCTGACGCCGACCGGGGAGGCGAACGCGGTACTGGGCGCGACGGCTGCCCCGGCGGTGCAGTCCATTACGCTCGCCGATTTCCGCGGCGGCGCAGGCATGCAGGCGCTGGCCACGGTCATTGGCCAGGGCCTCAAATTCGTCGTGGTGTCCGTCCATGACGACAACGTGCCTGCTGGCATGGTGATCAACCAGAGTCCCGCGCCCAACAGCACCGTGCAGACGGGCGATTCGATCACGCTGCTCGTCAGCGAAGGCCCCCGCTAGCCACATTTCGCTGGCATAAGTCCTCCATGTCACGCTACTACCTTCTCACCCTCGGCTGTCCCAAGAACGTCGCTGACTCAAGGAAGCTGGAGCGGTTGCTTCAAGAGGCGGGCGCGGCGTCGGAGACGGCGGCCAGGGCAGACCTCCTGATCGTCAACACCTGTAGCTTCATAGACCAGGCGAAGGAAGAGTCGATCAACGCCGTCCTGAGGCTTGCCACGAAGAAGCGACGCGACCAAAAGCTCGTCGTCATCGGCTGCCTGCCCGAGCTGTACCACAAAGAGCTTATCGCAGAAGTGCCCGAGATTGACCACGTCTTCGGCGTCGAGTCCTGGACGCAGGTGGCCGAGCTGGCGAGTAAGACCGGCACAGGGCGGCTCGGCGCCACGGCGAAGCGGGAAGCAGGGCCCAGCGCTTACCTGAAGGTCGCCGACGGCTGCAACGCGCGCTGTGCCTTCTGTGTCATCCCTCGAATCAAGGGACGCTTGCACAGCGAGCCAATCCAGGCTGTCGTCGAGGAGGCGAAGCGACTAGCCGAAGAAGGTGCGAGGGAGATCGTTCTCGTGGCCCAGGACAGCACGGCGTATGGCCGCGACGTCGGGATGAAGGATGGCCTCGCCGGTCTCCTCGAGCGCCTGGCCCGGGAGGTACCTTCCGTCTGGCTACGCGTCATGTACGCTTACCCCGGCCACGTCTCGCTGCGCCTCGTTCAGACGATGGCCGGGTCGCCGCAGGTCTGTCACTATCTCGATATCCCGCTCCAGCACAGCAGTCCCGCCGTCCTCCGACGCATGCGCCGGCCGCATAATCCCGCGCAGACCGCCCGCACGTTGGAGCGAGTGCGCAACGCTATGCCCGACATCGCCTTGCGCACGACGCTCATGGTCGGCTTCCCGGGCGAGACGGAGCGGGATTTTGCGGATCTCCTGGCGTTCGTCCGCCAGACCAAGTTCGACCACGTGGGCGCCTTCATGTTCTCGCCCCAGGAAGGGACGGCGGCGGCGCAAATGCCGGACCAGTTGCCGGAGGCGGTCATTCGGCGCCGCTACCGCGAACTGATGCGAGTGGCGCAGGAGATAGCGCTGGAGGCTAACAAACGCTGGGTCGGCAGCGAGTTGACGGTGCTGGTGGAGTCACAGGGCGGACGCGACGACGCGGGCCGGGGAATGTTCGCCGGGCGGTCCTATCGCGATGCGCCGGAGGTCGACGGGCTGGTTCTGTGTGCCGGCGAGGCGCTTCCCGGCGAGATTAGGCGCGTCCGCATCGTAGAGGCCCTGGCGTACGACCTGATCGGAGAGCTTGTCGAAGATTCGCCGCCGTCCGGCTAGGCCTGTAGCATCTCCACCTGCCAGTCGATGACCTCGGCGTCGAGACGGCTGCTTCGCACGAACCCGATGACCTTGGTCATCACCTCCTGCGCGTGGCTGTGGCTGTTGGAGACGCAGCTAATGCCCAGCGACGCGATCTGCCAGCTATCCTGGCTATCGACCTCGGCGATCGAGACGTTGTACCGGTTGCGAACACGTGCCGTTAACGATTTGACGACCTGTCGCTTTCCCTTAAGGGACGCGTTCTCGGGCAGGCGCAACGTCAGGTGGCAGACGCCGACCATCATCGCAGGCGCACCTCGTCCGGCTCTTCTTCCTCGGGCAGCGGCGGCAGGTCCGACGGCTTCTCCAGCCCGAAATGCTCCAAGAAGCGCACCGTCGTGCCCAGAAGCGCCGGCCGTCCCGGCGTCCGGGCGCGCCCCGTCTCTTCGATCAGATCGCGCGCGAGGAGCGTCGCAACCGCGCCGTCGGAGTTGACGCCGCGGATCGCCTCGATGCCGGCGCGCGTTATCGGCTGCCGGTAGGCCACGATGGCGAGGGTCTCCAGGCCGGCGGTCGAGAGGCGCTGCTGGTGGTCCAGGTTGAGGAAGTTCTCCACGTAGCGGGCGGCTTCCGGCGCCGTCGCCATCTGCACCAGATTGCCGCTCGTCTGGATTCGAACGCCTCGCTGGCGGCAGTCCTCGGCGAGCGATTCGATGGCGGCCAGCACCTCGTCTTCCTTGACGTGGAGGCTGCGGGCGAGGATCTCTACGTCAACGGCCTCTTGCGCGACGAAAAGGAGGCTCTCGACGGCCAGCTTCACTTTGTCCGAGGGGGGACGGCGTATTCTTGTCATGGCTTGCCGCTCGGTGGAGCGCTGGCGTCAGCGGGTGGAGGCGACGGCTCCGTCGGCGGCGCCTCTATTGCCGCTTCCGCCGGTGGTCCCGCTTCTTCCGGCTGCGAGACGACCCGAGGCCTTCGCGCATGCACTCGATGCGGCTCTTCCACGGCTGCCGGTGTTCGCGGACGCGCCGGGGGTCGAGTCGAATAGTAGAGTCTCAGGCGCGGTGGCCTGGCGAGAGCCACGCTCATCTGCTCCGTTACGCCTTCCTGCGTCGTTCGTGAGACCTCGCTGGCGACGAGCGCGAGGTCGCTCTCGGGGTGCACCATCACCTGCAGATTGACTTCGACGGCGTCTTTCCGCCGGCTCACCGTGGCCCGGACGGCTTCGACATCCGGCAGGTCGGCGACGATCTGCTCGAGCCGGCGTGCCACTGCGGCCGTCGAGAGGACCGCGGTGCCCATGCCCACGTCGCGGACGAGGACCGTCTTGTCGGCGCGAGGGACGATCTCAAGTAGGAGAAATGAGAAGGCGATCAGGATGATGAAGGCGCCGCCAAGAGTGATGATAACCTTCGGCAGCGTCGTGTCATGGTCGGTCAGGTACTGGACGAAAAGGCTAAGCCGGTGGATGCTCTCGCCGCTGTAGGCCCAGGCCAGCACGATAAGCATGACCGCGAACAGGATAAGCACGACGATACCGAGGACGACGATGAGGCGGTTGATGAGGTTCATCCTGTCCTCCTAGCTAGTCGCGTTCCGGATCGGCTCGCCGAGCAGACTGCTGCCGTGGCGCTCGCCCAGCTTCACCGCCATGATGCGGTTCTCCAGCGGCTCGTCGGCCGGCGCCAGCACGCGAATGTAGTTGCCGGTCAGCCCTTCCCACTGCGGCCCGCGGTTCGCCCCGCATACTTTCTTCTCGAACAGCACCTCAGCCGTCTTTCCCCGAAAACGGCGCAGGAAGTTCGTTCGCAGCTCCTCGCCGATGGCGAGCATCTCCTGCAAGCGCTCCCGCTTTGCCGGCGCGCGCACCCCGTCGGGCATCCTGGCGGCAAGCGTGCCGGGGCGTGACGAGAACGGAAAGACGTGCAGCGCCGCGAATTCGGCGTCGCGACAGAACCGGCGCGTGGCCTCAAAGTCGTCCTCGGACTCGCCCGGAAAGCCGACGAGCACGTCGGTCGTGACGGCAGCGTCGGAGAGTTTTCGACGTATGGCTGCCAGCGCCTGGGCGAACTGCCGCGTCGTATAGCGCCGGTGCATTCGGGCGAGCACGGCGTCGCTGCCGCTCTGCAGCGCCATGTGGAAGTGGCGGCAGAGGCGCGGGTCATCCCAGAGGTCGAGCAAAGCAAGCGTGATGTCCTGTGGCTGGAGCGACGAAAGCCGGAGCCGCGGGACGCCCGTTCGCGCGAGTATTAGCCTGGTCAGCTCCACAAGGTCGATGTCGTGATCGCCGTCGCGACCGTACGCGCCAAGCTGCGTACCCGTGAGTACAACCTCTTTGACGCCGTCGGCCTCCGCCGACTGGACGGCACGCAGGACGTGCTCCGCCGGAATGCTTCGCTCGCGGCCGCGGGTCTGCGGGACGACGCAGAAGGCGCAGACGTCGTTGCAGCCCTCCTGAATCTTGATGAATGAGCGGGTGCGAAGCCGGGCGTGCGCATCGGGACGAGCAGTGGACGCAGGCAGGGTCCCCAGAAGGACCGTAGCTGCGCGTTCCTTCTCGTGATTGTGGAGGACGGCGTCGGCCCCAAGCGCGGGCAGGACGGCGGGCGTCGTCGCATCTGTGTAGCAGCCGGTGACGACGATTCGCGCCCCGGGCGAAAGGCGTCGCGCCAGGCGGATGAGATGACGAGACTTACGTTCGGCGACGTGCGTGACGGCGCAGGTGTTGATCAGGAACGCGTCGGCCGGCTCGGCGCGGTCGACGACGCGGCAGCCCGCCTTCACGAGCTCGCCCGCCATCGCCTCCGACTCTGCCTGGTTGAGCTTGCAGCCAATCGTCAGCAGGGCGACCGTCAACGGCGACGCAGATGAACGGCCCTGGACTCGCTTTTCAGCGACGGTTTCCGCAATCACGCCTTCATGATACCCGATGGCAGGGGTGTGTCAACGCGAGGCGCGTACCATCACTGCAGGCCCGCCTGGTCGCTAAGAACGAAGGGACTTAGCAGCCGCAGCGCGTGAAACCGCAGATCGGGCAGCGAACGCAGCCTTCGCCGTGGACGAGAGGGCCACCGCAATCGGGGCAGCGGGAGTGTCGGTGCTTCTTCTTCATCGTTCGACTCCTTATCAGAACATGTGTGCTCTGCTCATAGTAAAGAATATATGTTCTGTTGTCAAGCCCTTTCTTGTTGTCGTAGGCGAGTCGGAATATCATCAGCGACGACGCAAGGAGTTGAGTTGCGAATTCTTGTCTGCCCGCAGGAGTTCAAGGAGAGTCTGACAGCCCGCCAGGCTGCCGACGCAATTGCCCTCGGCATTCGACGGGCCGGCGCGGATATCGAGCTTGACCTCGCGCCAGTGGCCGACGGCGGCCCGGGCACGATCGACGCGGTGCTCTCGTCCGTGAAGGGAGAGCGGCTGAAGGCGAGCGTGCACGACCCGCTGGGACGCCCCCGGGAGGCGATCTGGGCGCTTCTCGACGACAAGACGGCGCTCATCGAGATGGCGGAGGCGTCCGGGCTGGCCTTGCTGCGGCCGGAAGAGCGCGACCCGCATCGCACGAGCACCTACGGCACCGGTGAGCTCATTCGCGCGGCCCTTGACGAAGGCTGCCGGCGCATGATCGTAGCCATCGGCGGAAGCGCGACCAACGACGGCGGCGCCGGCATGGCGCAGGCCCTGGGGGCGCGGCTGCTCGACGTGGCGGGTGACGAGCTGAAACCCGGCGGCGCCGCTCTGGCGAACCTGCAGCGGATCGACGTTTCAGGGATCGACCCGCGATTGCGCTCTTGCGAGGTCGTCGTAGCAGCAGACGCAGTCAATCCGCTACTCGGCCCCGCGGGCGCAAGCCTGGTCTACGGGCCGCAAAAGGGAGGCACGCCTGAAGCCGTGGCTGAGCTGGAGGCTGCCCTCCAGCGTTATGCCGACGTGGTTCGACGCGACCTCGGTGTGGA
>JBEKXP010000130.1:0-6245 GCA_049511815.1 Dehalococcoidia bacterium | reverse complement strand
GGCGTGACGATGGCGGCGGGGCTGGCCATGCGCGGCTTCCGGCCCATCGTTGCCATCTATTCCACCTTCCTCCAGCGCGCCTACGACCAGATAATCCACGACGTCTGCATCCAGAACCTGCCGGTCACCTTCGCCATCGACCGGGCGGGTATCGTGGGTGAGGACGGTCGCACCCACCAGGGCGCCTTCGACCTGTCGTACCTGCGTCTTCTCCCGAACATGACCGTCGCCGCCGCCAAGGATGAGGACGAGCTGCGACATCTCCTCTATACCGCGACTCGACTCGGCGAGCCGATAGCGGTGCGCTATCCGCGGGGTGAGGGCGTGGGACTTTCGCTTACCGGACCGCTTCAGCTCCTGCCGGTCGGCGTGGGCGAGCTCCTGCGATCAGGCTCTGACCTGACGATAGCGACGGTTGGGCCGACGGCCTGGGCGGCGCTGGCCGCGGCGGCGGAGCTTGCGAAAGGCGGCATCGAGTGCGCCGTCGTCAACGCCCGCTTCATAAAGCCTCTGGACAAGGAGACTATCCTCACCCTGGCCTCTCGCAGCGGCCGGCTCGTAACTATCGAAGAGAACGCTCTTGCCGGCGGCTTCGGCAGCGCGGTGCTGGAGGCGATCGACCAGGCTGGGCTAACCGGCCTGCGGGTGGAGCGGATCGGCCTGCCGGACCGCTTTATCGAGCACGGGCCGCAGGAGCTCTTCCGCGCGATGTTCGACTTCGATGCCGAGGGGATCGCCCGCCGGGTCCGCGCCACTTTCCCCGAGCTCGCTCTGCCAATGCCACTGATAAGGAGCGCGGATGCAGCGGTTGATGCAGCGTCCTAGCGTCCTTGCGCGGTACCGCGAGGAGGTCGACGCGGAGTTGCGCGCCGCTTTCGACGGCTGCTCTTCGCCGCTGTACGACATGCTTCGCTACCACCTCGGCTGGCAGACCGCGGAAGGCCGGCCTGTCGACGGTTCGGCGGGCAAGGGGCTTCGCTCCACGCTGTGCTTGCTTACCTGCCAAGCCCTCGGCGGCGACCGAAACATGGCGCTGCCGGCGGCCGCCGCGCTCGAGCTCGTCCACAACTACTCGCTGGTCCACGACGACATCCAGGACCGCGACCTCGAACGCCGACACCGGCCGACGGTCTGGGCGGTCTGGGGCGAAGCGCAGGCGATAAACGCCGGCTCGGCGATGCGGCAGCTCGCGGGCCTCACGCTGCGAAAGCTCGTCCCGCGCGGCGTGAGCCCGGAGAGAGCCCTGCGCGCCATGGCGCTGGTCGACGAGACCTGCCTTCGGCTGCTCGAAGGCCAGTGGCTGGATATCAGCTTCGAAAGTCGGCTGGACGTCGGCCTGTCCGAGTACATCGACATGATTTCGCTGAAGACCGGCGCTCTCCTTGGCTGCGCCGCCGAGCTCGGCGCGCTCGTCGCCTTCGAGGACGGCGCGGCGGCGGCCTTCCAGCGCTTCGGACGCAACCTGGGGCTTGCGTTCCAGGTCCGCGACGACGCGCTCGGCATCTGGGGCGACGGCGACGAGACGGGGAAGCCGGCTGGCAGCGACATTCGCCGCAAGAAGAAGTCCTTCCCCATCATCTGCGCCCTCCAGGAGCCGTCACCGGCCGCCGAAGACCTACGTCGAATCTACGCGCAGTCGGAGATCGACGACGCGCAGGTCACGACCGTTCTCGACCTGCTGGACTCGCTCGGCGTTCGCGAGGCGACGCGACGGACGGCAGAGGACTACCTCGACCGGGCACTGCTAGAGATCGCGTCCCTATCGCTGCGGCCGGACGCTCGCGGCGACCTGGAAGAGCTGGCGCACTTCCTGGTGGACCGCTCGCACTGAAAGACAGGCGATGATAGAGACGAAGAAGGTCAGCCCGAATAGCCGCCGCAAAGAAGAGCACCTGCGGATTGCGCTGAACGAGGACGTCGCATTCAGGGGCCTGACCACCGGCTTCGAAGAATACTACCTCCTGCACCAGGCGCTCCCCGAGCTCGACTTGCGCAACGTCGACCTCTCGACGACGTTCCTCGGCCGCTCCCTTCGGGCGCCGCTCGTCATCTCGCCGATGGTCGGCGGCGTCGAAGAGGCAGCGCACATCAACCGCAATCTGGCGACCGCGGCGCAGGCGGCGGGCATAGCCATGAGCGTCGGTTCACTACGCTGCGCCATCGAGGACCCTACGCTTGCCGCCACCTACCGCGTCCGCAATGTCGCGCCCGACGTCCTGTTGTTCGCCAATCTGGGCGCGGTGCAGTTGAACCGGGGGTACGGGCCGCGCGAGTGCCGTGCCGCGATGGAGATGGTCCAGGCGGACGCCCTGACGCTCCATCTCAACCCCCTGCAGGAGGCGCTGCAGTCCGGCGGCGACACGGACTTCGCGGGTCTCACGGACCGCATCGCCGCGGTCTGCGAGGCGCTTGACGCGCCGGTCTTCGTCAAGGAGGTCGGCTGGGGCATCTCTGACGCGACCGCCCGTCGGCTCATCGCTGCGGGCGTGGCGGGAATCGACGTCGCGGGCGCCGGCGGCACCTGCTGGAGCGAGGTCGAGCGACTGAGGGCCAACGACGAGAAGCAAGCGAACGTCGCCGGCGCGTTCACCGGCTGGGGCATCCCGACGGCGGAGTCGATTCGGCTGGTCCGGCAGGTCGCGCCCGAGCTTCCGCTCATAGCCAGCGGCGGTATCCGGACCGGCGTCGACGTGGCGAAGGCGCTGGCGCTGGGTGCCGACATCGCGGGCATCGCGACGCCGCTGCTGAAGGCGGCGAACGAATCGGCAGAACGCGCGCGCGAGTTCATCGACGAGGTCGTCGAGGGCCTGCGCATCGCCATGTTCTGCGCCGGAATCGGCAGCATCGATGCGCTCAAGCGCACACCATGTCTGAAACGAAGAGCAATGGAATGATCTTTCCCTGGCAGCTAACGACGCGCCTTTCCGGCTACCTCGCCAACAACAAGCTGCGCGGCCGGCGGCGCTTCCCCTACGTCCTCATGCTGGAGCCGCTCTTCCGCTGCAACCTCAGTTGCGCAGGCTGCGGTCGCATCCGCGAGTTCGGCGACTTTGTGGATCGCACGCTCTCACGCGAGGAGTGCCTCGCCTCTGTCATGGAGTCGGGCGCTCCCGTCGTATCGATTACCGGCGGCGAGCCGCTGATTCATCCCGACATCGGCGGCATCGTCTCCGACATCGGCGCGCGCCATCGCTTCGTCTATCTCTGCACCAACGGCACGCTCCTCGAGCGCTCGCTGCGCAAGTTCCGCCCGAGCCCCTATCTCAGCTTCGTCGTCCATCTCGACGGCCAGGCGGCGATCCATAATCGCAACGCCGGCCACGACGGCGTCTTCGAGAAGGCGATCGCCGGCATCCGCGCCGCAAAGGCGAAGGGCTTTCAGGTGCGCACGAACACCACCGTCTACAGCAACAGCGACCTCGACGACGTGTCGCAGCTCTTCCAGACACTCGCGGACTGCGGCGTCGACGGCGTTATGGTCTCGCCGGCCTTCAGCTTCGACGCGGTCGACAACGACATCTTCCTGACCCGCGACGAGGCGCATAACATCTTCCGCAAGCTGGCGCCGCACGCCAGGCGCTTCCGCTACTGCAACACGCCCGTCTACTGGGACTTCCTCTCCGGCCGGCGGGCGCTGGACTGCACGCCCTGGAGCAACCCGACGCGCAATCCCATCGGCTGGAAGCGCCCCTGCTATCTCATCACCGACGGTCACGTCTCGACGTTCCGGGAGCTGATGGAAGAGACGGACTGGACGAAATACGGCGCCGGCAACGACGCCCGTTGCGCCAATTGCATGCTGCACAGCGGCTATGAGGCCAGCGCAATCGAAGCGGCGGGCGGTAGCCCGCGGGACCTCTGGCGGATGGCCAAGTGGACGCTCAGCGCTTGAGGCCGCCAATGATCGGCCTCTTTGCGGCGACAGGGATGGAAGCCGGCGGCCTGCGCAAGCGGCTGAACGTAAGTGAAGCCTCACAGGAAAAGGGATGCCGTATCGAGCAGGGACGCTACGGCGATTGGGATGTCCTTCTGGTGCAATTCGGAATGGGAAGAGAGAGAGCGGAAGCGGCCGGCAAGAGCATCCTGCCGCGTTATCCGCTTTCAGCCGTCCTGTCGCTCGGGTTCGCCGGAGCGCTTGTCGGCGGGCTGTCGGCCGGCGACGTCGTTCTCTGCTCGGCGGTGCGCCACGGACGGGAGGATGCAATCGAGTGCGACTCCAACCTCCTTTTTCGGGCGGCGATGGCGTCGCAGCCGTTCGCCGTCACCAACGCCGTTGCCGTCTCCAGCGAGACGTTCGTTTCCAACCCCACACTCAAGCGAAGCCTCGGCGTGACCTCCGGGGCATCGGTCGTCGACATGGAGAGCTACTGGATAGGAAAGAAGGCGCAGGAGCTCGGGCTGCCGTTTCTTTCGGTGCGGGCGATAAGCGATCCGCTGACGACGCGCCTGCCGCCCATCGAACGCTTTATCGACGGCGACGGCTGCTGGTGCCCGGGAAGAATCGCTTTGCACTGTCTGGCGAGGCCGCAGGCGCTCATCGGGCTGGTCTCCTTCGGCAGAGCGGCGCGACATGCGGCCTCGAACCTGGCGCTGGCCATGGACGGCATTCTCGCCCGCCTCTATGAGGGCGCAACGATTACGAAGTAGGACGAAAATGAAGCGCGCGACTATGCAACCGGCCACCGAAAGCAGCGGCGTCGCGGCCGGCGACCTCGACCGCGCGATCGCGTCGTCGCAGGCGTATCTGCTGGCGCTCCAGCACCCCGACGGCTACTGGGCCGGCGAGCTGGAGGCCGACGCGTCGGTGACGGCGGGCTACCTGCCGCTCATGCGCTGGCTCGGCCGGGAGATCGCACCGGAGCGCCGGCGCAAGGCGCTCAACTACGTCCTCGGCGAGCAGAACGCCGATGGCTCCTGGCCAATGTATCGCGGCGGCGCCGGCGATCTCAGCGTGACGGTGCAGGTCTACTTCTCGCTGAAGCTTTCCGGCCTGAGCGCCGACGAGGAACGCATGCGCCTGGCGCGCGATTTCCTGCTGGCCAGCGGTGGCGTCATGAAGGCAAACGTCATCACCAAGTTCTGGCTGGCGCTATTCGGCGAGTTCGACTGGCGCGGCGTGCCGGTCATCCCGCCGGAGATCATCTTCTTCCCCCGCTGGGCGCCGTTCAACATCTACGAGCTGTCGAGCTGGGCGCGCGCGACGATCATGGCGCTGTCGATTCTCTCAGCGACGCGGCCCATCCACCCCGTCCCGCCGGAAGCGCGCATCGATGAGCTGTACGTCGAGCCGCCGGCGCAGCGTAGCTATCGAAGCTGGACTGCGCCGCGGCGGCTGAGCTGGGCCGGCTTCTTCATCGCTCTGGACCGCCTCTTCGCGCTGTACGAGCGCTCGCCCGTAAAGCCCGCGCGCGGCCTCGCGCTGCGACGCGTCGAGCGCTGGCTCCGCGACCGCCAGGACGCCGATGGCAGTTGGGGCGGTATCATGCTGCCCTGGATCTACGCCATCTTCGCCCTGAAAAGCCTCGGCCGGCGCGACGACGACCCGGCGATCGCGAGCGGCATCGCCGGCCTGGAGCCATTCGTCGTGGAGGACGCCGACACCATGCGACTGCAGCCCTCGGTTTCGGTCGTCTGGGACACCGCGTGGGCGGTCGTTGCCCTCCGGCGCTCGGGGCTGCCGGCGTCGCATCCGGCGCTCGTCAAAGCGGCGGAGTGGCTGCTTAGCAAAGAGACGCGCCTTCCCGGCGACTGGGCGGTGAAGGGGCTGAAGGAAGGCATTTCGGATGCCGGCTGCTGGTCGTTCGAGTTCGAGAACCGCTGGTACCCGGATATCGACGACACGGCGCTCGTGGCGCGCGCCCTCAATATGGTAGAGCTACCAGCGGAGGTCGAGCCGGCGAAGAAAGCCGCAATCGAGCGGGCCAAGCGTTGGGTCCTCGGTATGCAAAGCGATGACGGCGGCTGGGCAGCCTTCGACCGCAACAATAATCGCGCCTACCTGGAGCACGTACCCTTCGCCGATTTCATCACGCCGCTGGACCCGACCAGCCCGGACATCACCAACCACGGCCTCGACCTGCTCAGCGACCTGGGCGACCGCGGCCCGGCCGCTTCCGCCGGCGTCGACTACCTGAAGCGACGCCAGGAATCGGACGGCTCCTGGTTTGGGCGCTGGGGCGTGAACCACATCTACGGCACGGGGCTCGTCCTGCCCAGCCTCGTCGCGGCGGACGACGGCAGAGCGC
>JBEKXP010000129.1:0-6300 GCA_049511815.1 Dehalococcoidia bacterium | reverse complement strand
CGCCGGAAGTGCGCCTTCGGGTGCTTGGCGCCGTTCTTGTGGTTCTTGACCGCCACTCGAGCTAAGTCCTCCTTCGTCCAGCCGTACTGATGGAAGCAGCGTGTCGCCGACAGCGCGAACAGTGCCGGCGCGCTCGCCACGCCGAACACCGGATGGCTGAAGCCCTGCATCGGCAGACCGGAGCTGCCCGTGTCCATCAGCTTCTCGACGCCGCAGGCCATCGCGACGTCGTACGCGCCCGAAGCGACGGCGTAGCAGGCGTTGCGGAAGGCATCCATCCCTGAAGCGCAGTAGTTCTCGACGCGCGTCACCGGTATGCCGAAGAGCTTCATCGGATCGGAGAAGGTGTTGCCGCTGAGGCCCGTGAACGGGTAAAGAACGCCGATCCACGCTGCCTGCACGTCCTGCGGCGACATGCCGGCGTCGTCGAGCGCCTCGTACGCCGCCTCGACGACGAGGTCCTCTACGTCCTTGTCCCAGAGCTCGCCGAACTTTGTGCAGCCGACGCCTATGATTGCGACCTTATCGCTTATGCTTCCCATGATATCCTCCTTGCTCGTCGGCACCCGCCTCGAACGATGGATCCGATGTACGCCTACTTGCGCCTACCCCGCTACCGCCACCGGCCGCGCCTTCCAGTAGTAATTGTGGAATTTCGCCCCCTCGTGCAGCCGGCGGAACAGCACCTCGACCGGCAGCCCCACCTTCACCTCGTTCGGGTCGGCGTCCGTCATCTCCAGGAACACGCGCCCGCCGCCCGACAGGTCGATAACCATTCGCGCCACCGGCACGTTCAAATACTGGCCGCTCGACAGATGGTCCAGCGTGAACGTGTAGACGTTCCCGCGACGTGACAGCTTCACAGGCTCCACGTTATCCTTCTGACCGCATTCCGCGCACACTCGCGGCGGCGGGTACTGGACGACGCCGCAGTTGCGGCAGCGTCCGCCGACGAAGTTCAGCTCCTGGCGTGCGTCTCGCCAGTACGTCACCGGCGACCCGTCCGCCGCCGGCGTCTCGCGCTCCGTCAGCCCGCGGAAGTGCACGTACGACGTGTAGTTCGGCAGCGGTCGCTTCTCCGCCAGATGGCCCGCCAGTCCCTTCCGACCCTCCGCCCGCGGCATCGCCGCCGTCACCTCCAGCAGCAGCGCGTCCGCGCCGTCGCCGTGGTTCAGAACGAGGAGGCGCTCGCCGGCCTTCGCCTGTTCCAGCGCGCCCGCCAGCATCATCAGCACCAGCGCCGCGCCCGGGCTGCCGACCGAGAAGAACAGCGTATCCTGAAGCTGCGCCGGCGCAATCCCCAGCGCCCGCGCTACGGCGACGTGCGCCCGCGGGTCCGACGATGTGATGACCCCTTTCGTCAGGTCCTCGCAGGTCACGCCGTTCTTTTCCAGCAGCGCCTTGCCCGCCGCTATCGCCGTTGTTCCGTAGCCGCGCTCCGTCTCGACCTTCGACTCGAACGACCTGACGTATCGGTCCTCACTGCGACGCCACGGCCCGACCTGCTCGCCGGCCAGCGAATACGTCGCTTTGATCTCCACCGGCCCGTCCTTCGCGATCAGCACCGCGCCGGCGCCGTCGCCGAAGAGCTGCTCTGCCATCGACTCAGGCTCGCCGACGCGACAATCGCCGGCAACGACGAGAACGCTCCGCGCCGAGCCGCTGTCGACCGCGTCCGCGGCTGCCCGCATCGCCGTCGTCGCCGCCCGCAGCGACCCGGTGAAGTCGGCGGTATTGATGTCCTGCCGCAAATCCAGCGCCGCCGCGATGATCCCGGCGCACTGCTTCTCCAGGTACGGCGCCGTCGTCGTCGCGAAGAACAGCCCATCGATGCTTGCTGGGTCGATGCCGGCCAGACAGTCAATGCCCGCCGCTACCGCCATCGTCAAGCTGTCCTCATCCGCGTTCGCCACCGCGCGCTCGCCGGGCGCCGCCGGAATGCCCCACGCGTCGCCGATCTGCTGTCGCGACAGGCGGTAGAGCGGTACATACGCTCCAGTCGATGCAATGCGTGCCATATGCAGCTCCTTTCGTCGGCGCCTCGGGCTCCGTTGGCGTAGGTCGGGCGTCTCGCCCAACATTCCGCTCTTTGAGCACCGAAGTCAGTACTTCAGCAGGCAGCAAACGTGCAGCGTGGGGTCGAAGTATGCGGCGAAGAAGTCGTCCCAGTAGGGGTCATCGAAGAGAAAGCCTTCTTCCTCTTTCGCCGCCGGTTCGCCGGCATCAGTGGTGACGGACGTTTGTCGCTCCACCTGTCGACGCGTTCGCTTCGCCGGCTCCGACGCCCTCTTCCGACGCTGTTTCGCTGCCACGATTTTCCTCTTCCGCGCCCCGGAAAACCAATGTAATCCCTGGCGCATTCCAATACAATATTGCGTTGAGTACTTACAAATGGGCATCTTCGGAATCGCGGGATCAGAGGGCAAGCCATCGAGGATTCCGCGTAGCCGAGACTTTCCAGTCTCGGCCCCAGAACCGCGGGGCGCCGCAATCTAGGGGAGGCCCGCGTGCCACTCATCGAAGAATCCGTAGCCTAGGCTTCAACCTCGGCGGCAAGCCCCGTGCGTAGCCTGAAGACCCTCCGTGGCCTCTACGGCACGTCCTGCTGCAGCTTCCGCAACCGACGGCTCAGCACCGGCAGCATCTGCACCGCTATGTTCGGATTCGAGCGCAGCTCCGCTACGAAGTCCCAGCGCGACAGCACCAGGCACTCCGTGTCCTCGCTGGCGATTATGCTCGCCGACCGCGGGAACGAGTCGAGCAGCGCCATGTCGCCGAAGAAGTCGCCCACGGTCAGGCTCGCCAGCGCTGTCTGGCTCTTGCCGTCGCCGCCTCGCACGACGCTCACGCGCCCCTTCGTGATGAGATAGAAGGCGACCGCGTCCTCGCCTTCCTTGACGATCACGTCGCCCTTCTTATAGGCCCGCGTTATTGTCGCCGAGGCGAGTCGCTTCAGGTCCCGACGGCTGAGCTCGGAGAAAAGGGGGGCGCTTGCCAGTACGTCTTCCGGGTACATCTCACGCTCCTTCTGTTTTGCTTTACCGCGTCACTATACAACAGCCTCGCCGTCGCAGCCAGCCGCTCGCCAGCGGCCGTTCCCGTTTCGGTCGCAACGGTATACTATGGCGACATCGGTGCCCGCGTCCCGGCAGGGCAGTACTCGACATAACGTTGCAAGGAGCACCGCGGATGAAGCCACGTGCCATCGCCGATCGTGTGCTGGCGCTGGGGGCCATTGACTGGGACCGTCGGCTGTTCGACTCGCTGATCCCCCTACCCGACGGCACCAGCTACAACGCCTACCTCGTCCAGGGTAGCGAGAAGACGGTCCTCCTCGACGCTGTCGACCCGACGAAGCGCGAGGAGCTGCTCGCCCAGCTCGACGGCCTGCCACCGGTCGATCTCGTCGTCTCCCATCACGCCGAGCAGGACCACTCCGGCGTCCTTCCCGACGTCCTGGCGCGCTATCCCGCCGCGAAGCTCGTCGCCTCCACGAAGGCGAAAGGGATGCTGCTCGACCTCCTGGAGCTTCCGGAAGAGCGCGTGGTCACCGTCGAGGACGGCGAAGAGCTCTCCCTGGGCGACAAGATGCTCCGCTTCCACTACATGCCATACGTCCACTGGCCCGAAACGATGGTCACCTTCCTGCCGCAGGACCGAATTCTCTTCACCTGCGACCTCTTCGGCTCCCATCTCGCCACCTCTGACCTCTACGCCGACGAGGCCGCCGTCTACGAGCCCGCCAAGCGCTACTACGCCGAGATCATGATGCCGTTCCGGCGTGCCATCGCCAGGCATCTCGAGAAGGTGCGGGAGATCGACCCGACGATCATCGCGCCCAGCCACGGTCCTGTCTACAAGCGTCCCGCCTTCATCATCGACGCCTACGACGACTGGGTGTCCGCTCCGCCGAAGAACAGGGTGGTGCTTCCTTACATAACGATGCACGGCAGCACAGGGCGCATGGTGGACCACCTCGTCGGCGCGCTGGCAGAACGAGGCATCGGTGTCGAGCAGTTCAACCTCGCCGCCACCGACATCGGCAAGCTCGCCGTCTCCCTGGTCGACGCCGCGACAATCGTCGTCGCTACGCCCACCGTTCTCGGCGGCCCACATCCGAGCGTTCTCGGCGCCGTCCACCTGGCCGCGGCACTGAACCCCAAGCTGCGCTTCGCTGCCGTTATCGGCTCCTACGGCTGGGGCGGCAAGGCTGTCGAGCAGATCGCGGCGCTCATCTCCCGCGCCGACGTCGAGATACTCGAGGCAGTCCTCTGCAGAGGCCTGCCCCGCGACGCCGATTTCGCCGCTCTGGATAGCCTGGCCGAAGCTATCGCGACCAGGCATCGTTCGTTGGACTTGAGTGAGGACGAGCATGGGCCCCGGCCACCAGCTTTCGAGTAGAGCGGGGTCCTGACGCTCGCATACGCCGACCTGACGGTGTTCGCGTAGAGCGGGCATCTTGCCTGCTCTCATACGCCGGGGATGACCAACGGTTTGCTATCGAAAGGAGAATCGACATGGAAAGCCTTCTCACCAACGACCAGCGCAAGCTGCGCGATGAGGTGCGCGACTTCGTTAAGAGCGTCCCGCGACAGCTCCTCCTCGACATGGACGCCGGCATCGCGCCTTACCCGAAGCAGTTCCTGGAAGAGGCCGGTCGGCGCAACCTCCTCGGTCTGCGCTTCCCGAAGCAGTATGGCGGCCGCGGCCTTGGCTGGAGGGAAGAGATGCTCGCTCTTGAGGAAATCGGCGTCCTCAGCACCAGCCTGCCCTGTCTCTACAGCCTCGTCAGCATCGTTGGCGAAGCGCTGACGCACTTCGGCACGCCGGAGCAGAATGAGCGCTGGCTGCGCCCCGCCCTCGCCGGGGACCGTGCCGTCGCCGAAGCCCTCACCGAACCCCGTGGCGGCTCCGACTTCTTCGGCGCCGCCACTCGCGCCCGTCGCGACGGCGATTGCTGGCTGCTCAACGGCCAGAAGCGCTTCATCGTCGGTGCGGAAGGCGCCGACTACTTCTTCGCCTACGCCCGCACCTCGGAGACCGCGCCTCCGCACGAGTCAATCAGCTCCTTCATCGTCGAGCGCAGCTCCGGCGTCGAAGTGCAGCACGTCTACGGCCTCATGGGCATGCGCGGCGGTGGCACCGGTCGCGTCTACTTCCGCGACGCCCGCGTCCCCGTCGAAAATCTCGTCGGGCCGGAGAACGGCGGCGCCACCGTCTTCAACCAGATGATGATCCCGGAGCGAATGACCAGCGCCGGCGGCGCTCTCGGCATGGCCCGCGCCGGCCTGGAGATCGCCGCCCGCTACGCCGACCAGCGCAAGGCCTTCGGACAGAAGATCCGCCGCTTCGAAGGCGTCAGCTTCAAGATCGCCGACAGCCTCACCCAGCTCGATGCCGCCCGCGCCCTCTGCTACGCGGCCGCCCACGCCATCGACACGAACGACGAGCCGGGGCGGGTCCGGCGCCTCGTCTCCGAGGCCAAGAAGTTCGCCACCGACACATCGTGGAAGGTGATTAACGACGCCATGCAGGTGATGGGAGGCATCGGCTACACCAACGTCTATCCCATCGAGCGTCTGCTCCGCGATGCCCGTCTGCTCATGATCTGGACCGGCACCAACGAGATCATGAACCTGCTCATCCAGCACGAGTACTACAACGAGCTGGGGCGTCCCTCGCCCCTCGCCCGCGACGTCGAAGCCGACGCCGCCGGCTGGGAGCTCCCCGACGAAAAGGTCTACGAATAGACGGTGCCCAATCCGTAGAGCGGGCATCTTGCCCGCGACGGTGGCCCGATGCCGACCAATCGAGGTTAGCGCCTAACCCGGCTGTGGCGAACACCCCGGCACGAACTGCGCCCGTCGAGTGGCTGCCTCGTTCACCATGTGGAACAGCAGCGCTAGGCTTGACACGGCGATGATCACGCTGCCCAGCTCTATCCCGATGCCCTCGATGAAGGTCGGTCCCGTCTGGCTGTTGAAGATGTCCCAGAAAGCATGGAACAGCACCGCCGCCGCGAACGCCGCGGCCACCGGCAGATTGATGACCCGTCGCCCTAGCTTCTCCCGCTCGCGCCATAGGACCGCGCACACCAGCCCCGTCCACGCCCCGTGGCCCGCCGGCGACAGCAGCCCCCGCACGATGAGCGTTGCGTCGACCGGTCCGATCCCGCCTGACCCCTGCGCCGCCGCAAAGCCGTAGCCGATCGTCTCCAGCGCCGCGAACCCCAGTCCCGCCGCGACGCCGAATATCACGCCATCCGCCTGCGAACAATACCGCCCGTGGGAATAGATACCC
>JBEKXP010000128.1:0-6328 GCA_049511815.1 Dehalococcoidia bacterium | reverse complement strand
GGCCGCGGCGCTCGGCACTCTCGTCGCGGCGACGTTGCTGCTGCGGCAGCCTTGGCGCAATCTGATGCTTGCGGGCACCGCATTCTTTCTTGGGATACAGTGGAGCTTCAGTAGATTGGATTCCTCAACCGTTCACACGTTGGGGGCGATAGTGGGGTTGGCGGCGGCGCTGGTCTGGCTGCGAAGCAACCGTATCCGGCAGATCAACACGGACGAGTTCTGGCCGACCCGTCTGCTGACTTGGATCTGGCGAAAGGCAAGGCGCCAGCCCTAGCCGCTCACGAGCGACTACCGGCTCTATTTCCCGGGCATGCTCTCAAGGATGGCTATGGTGCGAAAAAAACGTTGGCCCATCTCGTAGAGCTCAGGCGGCACAAAGCGCGTCTTGCCGGCTATCTCGACCAGACGCACGGGCACTATCGTTTGCCCCTTCAGCGCCGTCATATTCCCGGCGAGGTCGCGGTGCAGAAAGTCGACGGCTGCCGACCCCAGGAGCGTCGAGTAATAACGGTCGTGTACGGAGGGAGTCCCGCCGCGCTGCAGGTGGCCGAGGACGGTGACGCGCGTGTCGATCCCCGTTCGTCGCTCGATTTCGTCTGCGACGTGCTGGGCGATCCCCCTTTCGACCAGGCGAACGTGGCCGAACTGGTCTGATCCGTCGACTTCCCCTACCGGAAGTTCCAGCCCCTTGAGCTGCGTCCCCTCTGCGATAACCATGACGCTGAAGCCGTGCGTCTCCATGCGCTGGCGGGCGTGGTCGACCACGTAGTCGATGTCGAGCGGCACTTCCGGGATGGCGATGAAGTCGGCGCCGCCCGCCATGCCGCCGACGATCGCGAGCCAGCCGGTGTCGCGGCCCATAACCTCCATCACCATGATGCGCCCGTGCGACCTGGCGGTGGACAGCAGCCGGTCGAGGCCGTCCGCTATGACGCCGGTGGCAGTGTCGAAGCCTATGCAGAAGTCGGTCTCCGGCAAGTCGTTATCGATCGTCTTTGGTATGCCGACGACCTTGACGCCGGCGTCATCCAGTTTCGCCGCAACGCTGAGAGTGTCGTCGCCGCCGATTGCAACCAGACCGTCGATGTTGTGGCGTCGGAGGTTCTCGATCACGAGCTTCATGTCCGACTCGCTGCGGCCCGGGTTCGTGCGGGAAGTGCCGAGCATCGTCCCGCTTTCGTGCAGGATGTCTCTCACCTCCATCGCCGCCAGACGATGCATCTCTCCTTCACCCAGCAGTCCAGCCCAGCCCTTATGAACGCCCCAAACCTCGTCGTCCATCGTCCAGCCCCGCTGGGCCACGGCGCGGATGGCGGCGTTGAGGCCGGGGCAATCGCCGCCGCCGGTGAGTACGGCAATGCGCATAAGTCACCTCTTTTCGGGGAATAGAGCGGGAAGCATGACCGGATCCTTCCCAGTCTCCCCCAAGCATATACGCTAGGCGACATCATGTCATCTATCTGCGACGTCTCGATCCATGTCCCGTTCGACGATAGGAAGAGGGGTGCGATGGTCGCGTTCTAGTTGCGCTCCTCGCCCGCCCGAGGCGGACTCGTCGCGCCTCTTGCCGTCAAGCTCGCCGGGGGCGACAATCAATCTCAGAGAGTGCCGGCTCGGCCCTTCGCGTCGCCCGGCCTAGAATGCCAACGGAAACGAATCACGCCGACTCGTTAAGGGAGAAAGCCATGGAGACCGCGCCTTACCCGCAGTTCAGCCGAAACTACCCTTTGCTGCTCAAGAACCTCATGAACCGGCCCATCAACCTCTATCCCGACGACATCGGCATCGTCTATCGCAACTTCCGGACCGGCAAGACCTATCGCTTCACCTGGCTCGAGTGGTACCGACGCACCTGCCGCGTTGCGCATGGCCTCAAAGCGCTCGGCGTCCGGCCCGGCACGCCCGACGCGCCCGGCGACCGCGTGGCGACCATTGCTCTCAACCACAACGCCCACCTCGAGCTCTACTTCGGTGTGTCTTGCTACGGCGCCGTCCTTCATCCGATCAACATGCGCCTTTCGCTCGACCACATCGTCTACACCATTACGCACGCGGAAGACAAAGTATTGTTCTTCGACGACATCTTTCTGCCGCTCGTCGAGCAGATCTACGACCGCATCAAGGGCTGCGTCGAGAAGTTCGTCTGCATCTCCGATGAGCCTGGCATACCGACGTCGAAGATACCCAACCTGTACGGTTACGAAGAGCTGATCGCCGAAACCTGCGACGACTTCGACTGGCCCGTGCTCCACGAAGACACCTACGCCACGCTCTGCTACACCACCGGCACTACAGGCCTGCCCAAGGGCGTGATGTTCAGCCATCGAGCGCTCTATCTCATGACCGTTCACCTCATCACATTGGGCGTTCTCAACAACGACCCGGAGCGCGAGCTGGCCGGCGAAAACGGCGTCTCCATGATGAACATCCCGATGTTCCACATCCACGGCTGGGGCCTCCCCTACATGTCCGTCTTCGCCAGCACGAAAATCATCCTGCCCGGTGCCTTCACGCCGCAGGGCTTCTGCGAGCTCGTCCAGAACGAGAAGGTCGACATGACCGCGCTTGTGCCGACGATGCTCGCCATGCTCATCGAATATCCGGACGTCGAGAAATACGATCTCAGCAGCCTGAAGGCGGTCTCCGTCGGCGGCGCTGCCCTCTCGATGGGCCTCAAGAGCAAGGCCGAGAAGCTCATTCCCGGCTTCAAGGCTGCCGCCGGTTACGGCATGACCGAGACGGCGCCCGTCAGCATCATGGCCTTCATCAAGAAGGGCGACGCCGCTCTCCCGAAGGACGAGCGCGAGAAGCTTGCCGTCAAGACCGGCATCGCCATCCCGGCGATCGAGGCGCAGGTCGTCGACCAGAAAATGCAGCCCGTGCCTCACGACGACACCGCGATCGGCGAGATCGTCCTCCGCGGCCCGTGGGTGATGGACAAGTACTACAAGGACCCGGGAAAAACGGCGGAAGTCTGGCGCGACGGCTGGTTCCATACCGGCGACGTCGCCAAGGTCGACCCCGACGGCTATATCACGATCGCCGACCGCATCTCCGACATCATACGCAGCGGCTCGGAGATGGTGCCGACCGTCCTGATGGAGAACATCGTCGCCTCCGCCGACTTCATCCTCGAGGCTGCCATCGTCGGCGTTCCCGACGACAAGTGGGGGCAGCGGCCGATGGCCCTTGTCACCTTCATCCCCGGCGCCACCGAGAAGGAGGAGGACGTCATTCGCCATCTCCAGACGGAAGGCGTCGACAAGGGCAAGATCACGCGCTGGATGCTTCCCGACTTCGTCCTTATCACGGACGACATCCCGAAGACCAGCGTTGGCAAGTTCAATAAGCTCGTCATCAACCGCGACATCGCCGGCTTCGTGGCGAAAGCCAAGCGGATGAGACTGAGCGCAACCGAGTAAGAGCGGCACGAATTCCAACTAGGGAAAGGATGGATCAATGTTTGAGCTCTCGCAGTTCTCGCTAAAGGGGAAATCGGCCATCGTTACCGGCGCCAGCCGCGGCATCGGCAAGGGGATCGCTGTCGGCTTCGCCAGGGCTGGCGCCAAAGTTGCGCTCACCAGCCGCAAGGTCGACGACTTGAATGCGACCGCCGCCGAGATTACATCCTTCGGCGGCGAGGCGCTGGTCGTTCAGTCGCACCTCGGGAAGATGGAAGAGATCAACCGCATGGTGGACACGGTCAAGGAGCGCTTCGGCCGCGTCGATATCCTCGTCAACAACGCCGGCGCCAGCCCCGCCATGGCCAGCGTGCTCGACGCCGACGAGCGCCTGTGGGACACCATCATGAACCTGAACCTGAAGGGCGTCTACTTCGTCAGCCAGGCCGTTGCCCGCCTGATGAAAGAGCAGGGCGGCGGCAAGATAGTCAACATCGCCTCCATCGATGCCTTCAAGCCGGAGCCGTTCGTCAGCGTCTACAGCATCTCCAAAGCCGGCGTGATCATGATCACCAAAGCCTTCGCGATGGAGTTGGCTGGCTTCAACATCCAGGTCAACGCCATCGCGCCCGGCGCCATCACGACGAAGATGATGGACTCGCACTGGTTCAACCTGCCGCCGGAAGAGGCGAAGGCCGCGAAGGACGCAATGGCCAAGCACACGCCGATGGGCCGCATCGGCGACGTGGACGAGATCGTCGGCGCGGCGATCTACCTGGCCTCCGACGCCTCCAGCTATGCCACCGGCGCCGCGATATTGATCGACGGCGGCGCCTTCCTGGGCAAAGTCGACCTTTCGCAGCCGCCGTCCTAGCCGTCGCGGTTAGCCCGGGGCGACGACGGGAATGTCGGTGCCGGTAGCGAGGGAACCATTAGCCGTGAGAGGCCCCGGCGTCGGTCCTTTAGTGCAGCTCACGCTGCAGTATCTCCTTGGCATGACGTCGAATCTGTTCCTGAGCCCCGCCGGCGCCTGCGGCCCGCCATTCGTTTCGACCGGGAACGATGCTTAGCCGGGGCGTTCATCATAGCCTTCATCGCCTCCTTCTGGACGCTACACGCAACGACATAGCGTCCGCCCCCCGCCGCTTGCCCTCACCGTTCGATAGCCCGGCAAGACATTTTCGACTGGCTCCAACGAAGTGATTTCACGAAATCTCCTCTCGCGGCGTCTTACTACATGAGAGGCGTCGATGATGTCTGTTTCAGAGGAGAACGGGAAGACCGTGGTCCGCCAGGGCGGAATGGTCTGGCGCGTCGAACCGGGCAAAGAAGAGGCCTTCGAGTATGTCCGCGGTTGGCTGCTGCGTCCCCAGAGAATGGACGCTGGCGGCGCCGAGAGCGCTTCTGAGGAGACCAGGGCGACTGCTACAATGGATGCGACGTCTGAAGCGAAAAGGGCGCGGGCGGCGTCGAGGACGCTTCTGAAGGCGCTCGGCCGGCGAATGCAACGAATGGGGCGCCGGAAGCCAATCGAGGGAAAGCGGCGTCGACGCGAAAGAGAGAAGCTTGGCACCCCCGCCGTTTGAGAACCTGATAGACCGGCATCAGCGGGAGATCATGGCCTACATGGTGCGTAACCTGCGCGATTTCCATGCAGCGGAAGACGCCTTCCAGGAGACATTCCTCCGCGCCTTTCGGGCTTACGCGCGATTGCCGGAGTCGGCGAATCGAAGGGCGTGGCTATACAAAATAGCCTCGAACGTCTGCAACGACCAGCGACGTCGCCGCTGCCGCCAGTTGCCGACGGCGCAGGCGGAAACGGTGCCGGCCGACGACCCACAAGACGACGACCGCGACCTGGCAATTGCGGTTCGGTCCTTCGTCGACAGCTTGCCGGGGCGGCAGCGCCAGGCTGTGCTGCTGCGGAAGTTCCAGGGACTGGACTACTACGAGATATCGATTGCACTGGGCTGTTCGATGGAAGCCGCCCGTGCCAATGTATACCAGGGACTGCGCCGTATTCGCGCGCATTTCGCGGAAGTGACCAATGACTGACGAATGTCTAACAGAAAACGACCTGCTGGAGTTGCTTGCGGGCGACGCGTCCCTCGACGCGTGGCGGGCGCACCTGGGATCCTGCGCTGAATGTCGCGACGCGCTGTCGAAACAGGAACTGCTGCAAGGCGCTCTCGAAGCGGGTCCGAATGAGGCGGCCATGGAACGCCTCGTGCGGTCGGCGCGCACGCGCCTCAATGCGACGCTTGCGGCCCGCGCCCGGCGCGTTGCCTACTACGACACGTGGGAGAAGTCGCCCGTGGGACGCATCTTCATCGCCGCGTCGAGAGTCGGGCTCTGCGCCATCGGCCTCCACGGAAACGAGGAAGACTTCATACGGCGGTTGGAACGCCGTGGGTTCGAGGCGCGGCGGTCGAGGGAGCATGTCGGCGACGCGATTTCGCAACTGAAGGACTACTTCGAAGGGCGGCGCAAGCAGTTCGATCTGGCCGTTGACCTCTCCGGGCAGACTGAGTTCCAGCGACTGGTCCTGGAGGCGACGGCGAAAGTCCAGGCGGGATCGGTCGTGACCTATCGTGACGTCGCACGCCGCATCGGACGGCCGCGGGCATGCAGGGCGGTTGGGTCAGCGCTCAGTTGGAATCCTGTGCCGATAGTCGTGCCGTGTCATCGCGTTATCGGCAGCGACGGAGGATTGCACGGCTACGGCGGCGGGCTGGATTTGAAGGCAAAGCTGCTGCAACTAGAGGGCGTCTCCGTCGCCTGACGGCGGGTCCGCCTCCCGCGCGGGCCGTCGTCGAATGGACACAGGCGCGACCCGCCGACCTTGCGTTCGGCGTTGACAGCTATCCCCGCGCATGCTTGAATAGACTCCGGCGACCAGGCTGGCGTCACCATGCGGCCGCGGTCGT
>JBEKXP010000127.1:0-6404 GCA_049511815.1 Dehalococcoidia bacterium | reverse complement strand
TGGGACAAGCAGTTCGTGTCGGTCACGACCGCTCCGGACAACGCCTGGCTCACCAGCGGTGGCCGCGTGATCCCGCCGGGAGGCTGCTCCCTCACCATCGAGGGCGAGAGCGACCTTCTCGAGGGCTGCGTGACCAAAGACACGAACCCGCCGACCGGCGCGCGTGGTCCCGAGGGCAATGGCCTGATCGAGCGGATCACCGTCACGCCGAACCTGAACAACCTGATCTACACCTCGCACTTCCGGCCGACGAAGGACAACGGCGTTGTAACGACAATCGCCGACAAGGACTGTGAGGTTACCGACACGCAAAGCGAGCAGATTCCAGGCACTCTCCCCGGCCAGCTTACCGCAGTATGCTCGAGCGCCTTCATCACGATTCGAATGCTGGAGGGCGACCTCAACCTCGACTGCAAGGTCGACGTGACGGACGACCAGACAGAAGCCTTCCGCTACGGCTCGACCACCGGCCTGCAGCTCTATGACCAGTGGTACGACCTGGAGCCGGCAACGTCGGACGGCGACGTCGACATCAAGGACCTCCAGTTCGTCTTCGGTCGCAACTACAGCACCTGCGAGAACCCGATACCTAACGACCAGGCTGTTCCCGTCGGGTCATCGGAAAGCCCGCCTACGCCGGGTCCAGCAGCAACCTCGACTGACACTTCAACGCCGCTTCCGCCGACCGCCACTTCGACGCCGCTGCCTCCTACGGCCACTGCCACGCCGACCGTCACGTACACCCCCACGCCCACTCGGACGGCGACGGCGACGCCGACACCCACCGCAACGCCGGTTCCCTGGAACGACAACTGGTTGTGCCTTCCCGGGATGGCTAACGACCCCTGCGTGACTGATCTTACGACCACCGCAGTCTACGCCGACGGCTCGACTATCATTGAGCCGACACCGGTACCACCGACACCGGACCCGCCGATCGACTGCTTCTTCATCTACCCGACGGTGAGCAGCCAGTTTGCCGCCAACGCCGATCTGAACGTCCATAACGAGCAGAAGGCGATCGCCTTCGAGTTCTCGCGCTTCTCTAGCGTGTGCAAGATGTATGCCCCCGTGTACCGGCAGTTCACGCTCGTCGCGATCAACACCGCCGGAGTGCTTACGCCGGCGGTCTTTGATCTGGCATACAGTGACGTCCTCGCCGCCTGGCAGGACTATATGACTAACTACAACGACGGCCGCGGGGTTGTGATTATCGGCCACTCGCAAGGGTCGTTCATGTTGAGGCGGCTGATCGCCAACGAAATCGACCCCAACCCCCCGGTGCGCGCCAAGCTTGTCTCGGCCATAATCCCGGGGGCGAATGTCCTGGTCGCCAAAGGCCAGGATGCAGGCGGCGACTTCCAGAACATCCCCGCCTGCCGGCTCAACAGTCAAACAGGGTGTGTGGTGGCTTTCTCCAGCTTCTACGACGAGCCGCCAGCTGACAGCTCGTTTGCGAGGGCGGAAAACGGCCTGACGCCGACAAGCGACCCGAACATGGAGGTGCTGTGCAACAGTCCGGCGTCGATTTCTGGAGGAAGCGGCACACTGGTGCCCTACTTCGCCACCCAGCCCTTCCCGGGGTTGCTTTCCTCCTATCTGCCAACTCCGACACCGGTAGAAACGACGCCGTGGGTAACGTTCCCCGATCGCTACACAGCCGAATGCATGAGTGCTGGCACCGCCCACTGGCTGCAGGTGAACCCTGCCCCTGCTCCGGGCGATACCAGGTGGACCGCGCCCGAGACGTTACCTCCCGAGTGGGGGATGCACCTCTATGACATCCCCTTCACGTTGGGCAACCTTGTCCAACTTGTCGCCGACGAGTCGGCCGCGTATACGTCCCCGTAAGCGGACAACAGCGCTGGCAGAAAGGGCGTCGCTTTCCAGCGACGCCCTTCTTGTGGGCACCTGGCGCGCTGTTTATTCTCTACTCGATGCGTCCTTCTGCCGCCATCACGGTGTTGTGCAGCAGCATCGTCACCGTCATTGGCCCGACGCCGCCGGGGACGGGCGTTATCGCCGCCGCCTTCTCAGCCACCCCCTCGTAGTCGACGTCGCCGACCAGCCGGAAGCCGCTCTTCCGCGACGCGTCCTCCACGCGGTTGTTGCCGACGTCGATAACCACCGTCCCTTCCCGCACCATGTCAGCCGTGATAGCGCGGGCAGTCCCCATGGCAGCGACGAGGATGTCCGCCTGCAGCGTCATGTTCGCCAGGTCAAGCGTACGCGTGTGGCAGACGGTAACGGTTGCGTTGGCGCCGGGCATCTTCTGCATCAGGATGGCGGCCAGCGGCTTGCCGACGATGTTTGACCGTCCGCAGATGACGACGTGCTTGCCTCCCGGGTCATAGCCGGAGCGGAGGAGAAGTTGCTGCACGCCGGACGGCGTTGCGGGCTTGAAGGTTGGCTCGCCGCGCAGCAGCCGGCCGATGTTGGCCGGATGGATGCCGTCGACGTCTTTCTCAACAGCGATGGCGTTGATTATTGCGTGCTCGCTGAGATGCGGCGGTAGCGGCAGCTGCACGAGAATGCCGTGCCAGGCGGGCTCGGAGTTGAGGCGTCGAACAAGGTCGACGACCTGTTCCTGAGGCGTGTCGGCGGGAATCTGGAAGGTCTGCGAGTTGATGCCAACTTCGGCGGCGCCCTGGTTCTTCGACGCGACGTATGAATGAGAAGCGGGGTCGTCGCCCACGAGGACGAAGGCGAGCCCGGGCGTAACGCCGCGTCGCTTGAGAGCGTCTACGCGCCCGCGCAGCTCGGCGCGTATTTCCTGCGAAATCGCCCGTCCGTCGATGATCTTCGCCGTCATGCGACCGCCTCTTCGACGGAAGTATAGCAGGGCGGCGGGATATCGCTCCACCGGATGCGCTGCCGAAAGACTATTAGATTCGATTGTGATACGATGGCGCTGCTAGAGACCCCTCCTTAAGGCAGGAGCATGACAACCGACACCGGCATTGGCAACGTGCGTCCCATCAAGATTGAGGACGAAATGCGCGCGTCCTACCTGGACTACGCGATGAGCGTTATCGTGTCTCGCGCGCTGCCGGACGTGCGCGACGGTCTGAAGCCGGTGCAGCGTCGCATCCTCTATGGGATGTCGGAATTACACCTCCGATCGACGAATCCGTATCGTAAGTGCGCCACCACCGTCGGCGACGTCATGGGCAAGTACCATCCCCACGGCGATGCACCGATCTACGAAACGCTGGTCCGGATGGCGCAGGACTTCTCGCTGCGCTACCCGCTCGTCGACGGCCAGGGAAACTTCGGTAGCATCGACGGCGACCCGGCGGCCGCGATGCGTTACACCGAGGCTCGTTTGTCGGCCGTCGCCGAAGAGATGCTCGCCGACATCGACAAGAACACGGTCGATTTCGTTCCCAACTTCGACGGCGAACACACCGAGCCCGTTGTCCTGCCTTCACGCCTACCCAACATCCTGGTCAACGGGGCCTACGGCATCGCCGTCGGCATGGCGACGAACGTCCCACCGCACAACCTGGGCGAGGTCTGCGATGCGGTCTGCCGCCTCATCGATAAGCCGGACGCGACGACGGACGAGTTGGCGGACGTGGTAAAGGGACCCGATTTCCCCACCGGCGGATTCATCTTCAGGTACGAGCAGGTGCGTAAGGACGGCACGGAGGCGCGAGAGGACGCCATCAAAGAGGCATATCGCGATGGCCGTGGACGCGTCATGATGCGCGCCTGCACCCACATAGAGGAGACCACACGCGGCGGCCGGCAGCAGATCATCGTCACGGAGCTGCCGTACATGACGAACAAAGCGGCGCTTATCGAGCGAATCGCTGAGCTGGCCCGCAGCAAGCGCATCGAGGGTATAAGCGACCTGCGGGACGAGTCGGACCGGCACGGAATGCGCATCGTCGTCGAGCTAAGCCGGGCCGGCCAGGCGCAGGAGGTGTTGAACCAGCTCTATCGTTTCACCGGCATGCAGTCGTCATTCCCGATCAACATGCTGGCGCTCGTCGATGGGCAGCCGCGGACTCTGAGCCTGAAGCGGGTGCTGGAGCACTACGTCGCGTTCCGGCGGGAGGTCATCCGCCGTCGCTCGCAGTTCGAGCTGGAGCGGGCACGGGAGCGGGAGCACATCCTCCAGGGTCTGATGAAGGCGCTTCAGAATCTCGACGAGGTTATCCAGACGATCCGCAAGGCGCAGTCGGCGGAGGACGCGAAGGAACGGCTAATGAAGGCGCCGTTCAAGATGAGCGACCGCCAAGCGCAGGCGGTGCTGGACATGCAGCTTCGCCGCCTGGCGCGGCTGGAGCAGCAAAAGATCGAGGAGGAGTACAACGGCATCATCCAGCAAATCGCCTACCTGGAAGACCTGCTGGGAAACCCGCGGAAGATCGACTTCCTCATCAAAGAGGACGCGCAGGACATCAAGAAGCGCTTCGGCGACCCGCGCCGGACACGCATCATCGACCAGGCGCTCGTAGAGTTGACGACGGAGGACCTGGTCCCCCACCAGGAGATCGTCGTTACGCTAAGCAATCGCGGCTACATCAAGCGCATCCCGCTCGACACCTACCGGTTGCAGCGGCGCGGCGGACGTGGCATCACGGGCATGACGACGCGTGAGGCCGACGCCGTGCGGCGACTGCTCGTCGCGGACACGCACGACAGCCTGCTCTTCTTCACTGGTCGCGGCTGCGTCTTCCAATTGCGGGCATACGACCTGCCGGACGCCAAGCGGCAGGCTAAGGGCGATGCGTTGGTCAACCTGATCGAGATGCCTCAGGGCGATACGGTGACAGCGTTGGTTGGCGTGCGCAGCTTTGAGAAGGACTACCTGGTGCAGGCAACCCGGCGCGGCGAGGTGAAGAAGACAGCGCTCTCCGAGTTCGAGTCGGTGAGACGGGCTGGACTCATCTGCATGGACCTGGAGCCGGGCGATGAGCTGGTGACAGCAAAACAGGTAGCGGAAGACGACGATGTCATCCTAATCAGCAGTCGCGGCAAGGCGGTGCGCTTCTCTGTCAAAGAGCTGCGGGCGGCGTCGCGGGCGAGCGGCGGCGTGCGCGGCATACGCCTCGCGAAGGACGAGGGCGTGGTCGGGATGGAAGTCGTGACGCCGAAGATGCAGTTGCTGACAGTGACGGCGAAAGGCTTCGGCAAGCGGACGCTTTTTGAAGATTACCCGCGACATCATCGCGGCGGCGGCGGCGTCGTGACGCATCAGATAACGGACAAGACGGGGCCCGTGGTCGCGGCGCGCTCGGTCGACGAGATGCAGGAGCTGATGATCATCTCCGCTTCCGGCATCATCCTGAGGACGCGGATCGACAGCATATCGATGGTAGGACGCGGGACGCAGGGCGTTCACCTGATGGGCGTCGGGCCGGGCGATCTGGTTGCATCGATCTCGGTCTTCGAGGTCGGGCAGGCGCCGAATAAGGGTCCCCAGTCCGAAGGGAAGAAGAAGGCGGTGGAGCTGTTGAAGGGTGGCGACGGGAAGAGCGCGAAGAGCGCGAAGGGCTCGACCAGCGCGAAGGGGCCGCCGCCGAAGGGCCGAAAGGGCTAATCTTCAATCCTGCGGGCTCGTTGGGGAGCAGTTCTGAGGGATGAATCCCTCAGCTTCTCGTGAAGGATGCGGCCATTAGGAGACCGCACGTCGCCCCAAGAATCGCAGCCCTACCCCATCCCAATAGCGCCTTCCTGAGTGACGCCAGTTTAGGTAAGCAAAGCCTGTTCGGCGGCTTGCTGCGCTTCGAGGGCCTTCTGGCGCTCGCGGAAGGCCTTGATGTAGCGGGCGCTGTACTCGTCGCGGCCGAGGAGCATGTCGGCGGCAAGGACGAGCGGACGGGCCTTCGCCACGTCGATGATCGGGCAGTTGACGCCGGCGCCGAGGAGTAGCGCCAGGAACGTCGAGTTGATCAGGTCGCGGTCGGGCAGGCCGAAGGAGACGTTGCTGACGCCGGCGGTGACGTTCTGGCCGATCTCGGTGCGGACGCGGCGGACGGCTTCGAGCGTCTGGGCGGCGGCCGTGTGGTCGGTGGCGACGGTCATGACGAGGCAGTCGATGATGACGTCTTCCTGCGGGATGCCCATCGAGACGGCGCGGTCGACGAGCTTGTGGGCGATGGCGATGCGCTTGTCGACGGAGGTCGGGATGCCTTCGTCGTCCATGCAGAGGCCGATGAAGGCGGTGCGGTACTCTTTGACGAGCGGCAGGAGGGAGGCCATGGCTTTCTCTTCGCCGGTGATGGAGTTGATGATGGGCTTGCCCTTGTAGACCTGGAGAGCGGCTGTAAGGGCCTCCGGGTTGTTGCTGTCGATGCTGATGGGCACGTCGACGGCGTCCATGACGGTCTTGAGGGCGATGGGCAGGACTTTGGTCTGGTCGAGGCCGGCGAGGCCGATGTTGACGTCGAGGA
>JBEKXP010000126.1:0-6429 GCA_049511815.1 Dehalococcoidia bacterium | reverse complement strand
TTAACGCTTCTGAGGGTTAAAACCCTCAGCCTGTGCAAAGCGAAGCTCGGGTGGAAGGCTGCGGGATTCATCCCGCAGAACTGTACCCCCCACCATCACCCCACCCGCGTTCCGGCGACTTGTCCCTCCAGCGCCGACCGCAGCGCGCCTTGCTGACGGCCGTCGATGATGAGCGCCGCGCATCCCGCCGACGCCGCTTTCACACACGCTTCGACTTTCGGCAGCATGCCGCGCGTTATCGTGCCGTTCGCAACCAGCGACTCAACGTCCGCCGCCGAGAGACGCTGCAGCGTCCGGCCGTCGCCGTCGAGCACGCCGGGGACGTCGCTCAGGAACGCCAGGACGTCCGCATCGAGGGCGATCGCGACCTCGCCGGCCGCGGTGTCGGCGTTTATGTTAAGCAGTTGCGCCCCGCCGGATTCGACGCCGATGGGCGCGATGACCGGTATGTAGCCGCCGTCCAGAAGCGTCGCCAGCAGCGCGGCGTCCACGCGCTCGGCTTCGCCCACGAAGCCAAGCTCCGGCCGCCTTCGCGCTGAGACGCAGGCGCCGTCCGCGCCGCTCAGCCCGACGGCCTTCCCGCCGATGGCGTTGATGCCGGCTACGAGCTGTTTGTTGACCAGTCCGGCCAGCACGGCCACCGCCACCGGCAGCGCGTCCTCGCCGGTGTACCGCAGACCGTCGACGAAGCGCGACTCGACGCCGTGGACGTCCAGCCAGCGGCTCAGCATGTCGCCGCCGCCGTGAACGACGACAACCCGCTGCCCGTCCCGCTGCAACGCAACGATGTCGTCGAGCGCCGCGTCGCGGCTCTCCCAGGTGCTACCGCCCACTTTGACGACGATGGTCTTCGACAAGAGTTCACCCAAGAGAGTCGATTCCGCCAATAGTCGCTTCCTACGTCGTGTATTCGCTGTTGATGCGCACGTACTCTTCCGTCAGGTCGCAGCCCCAGGCGGTCGCGACGGCGTCGCCCAGCCCCAGGTCGACGCGGATGCGCACTTCGGGCGCGTTTGTCGCCGCCCCGACGGCGTCCTCATCGTACGGCACCAGACGGCCTTCCCGGAACAGGCAAACGCCCTGCCAGAAGAGGTGCGTCCGGCCCTCTTCGACGTCCGCCCCGCTGCGCGCGACGGCGGCCAGCACTCGCCCCCAGTTGGGGTCGTTGCCATAGACCGCCGACTTCACGAGCGGTGAGCCGGCGACGGTCCGGGCGGCAATCCGCGCGTCCGCCGGGCTCTTCGCCCCGACGACCTCGATTTCGATAAGCTTTGTCGCGCCCTCGCCGTCGCGAGCCATCCCCTTCGCCAGCTCGACGCACACCCGTTCGACAGCTTCGCGGAACTGCGCGGCGCCCTCGACGCCCTCTCGCAGCGCCGGTCCGCCGCCCAACCCGTTCGCCAGGATGATCAGGCTGTCGTTCGGGCTGCTGTCGCCGTCGACGGTCATCATCTCGAACGACGCGGCAGCCGACTCACGCAGGGTCGCCTCCAGGAACGCCTGCTCGACCGGCGCGTCGGTGGTCAGGAAGGCAAGCATGGTCGCCAGGTTCGGATGGATCATGCCGGAGCCCTTGGCACAGCCACCGACGCGATACTCCCGCTCGCCGGCGCGGAAGGCCGCCGCGGCCTGCTTGGGCACGGTATCGGTGGTCATGATGGCGCGGGCGAAGCGCTCGCCGCCGTCGGCATCGAGCACAATCGAAGGCAACGCGGCACGGATCTTGTCCATCGGCAGTCGATGGCCGGTGACGCCGGTGCTCGCGACAAGCACGTCGCTCTCGGCTAGGGGCAGCTTGCTTGCAGTCCGATCGGCGCTACCGGCGAGGCGGAGGTGGCTTGCGGCCAGGCGTGCCATCTCCTTAGAATCGCGCTTACCTTCGGCGCCGGTGTAAGCATTCGCGCAACCGGCGTTGGCTATCACCGCCTGCGCCCGCCCATCGACAAGGTTTCTCTGCGACAGCACCACCGGCGCCGCCCTGAAGGCGCTGCTCGTGAATAGACCAACCGCCACACACGGCGCCTCCGAGAAGAGCAGCGCCAGATCGTCACCGCGGCCGCGCTCTCGCAGTCCGGCCGCGACCGCTCCCGCCAGGAAACCGCGCGGAAACGTCACGCCAACTTCGACGCCGCTACCTACCTGTTCAGACATGTCTTTGTCGACGGCACGATTACAATTCGTAGCCGAGGCTTTCCAGCCTCGGCCCCCGGGTTCCGGTTGTCAACGTTAAAGACGACCGTCGATGCTACGGATAAAGACCAAGCCCTTCCAGACCCGCCGTCTCCGGCAAGCCGAGCATCAGGTTCATGCTCTGAATCGCCTGGCCCGACGCTCCCTTCACCAGGTTGTCGATGCAACTCACCACAACCAGCCGCTCCGTCCGCTCGTCGACCGTCGGATACACAGCGCAGAAGTTGCTCCCGCGGACGTGCTTCGTCTGCGGCGGCGTCGCGGCCACCCGCACGAACGGCTCGTCGTGGTAGAACTCCTGGTAAGCCTCGCGCACGCCCTGCTGGCCCAAACTTCGGCCCTTTTCCGATAAGCAGGCGTAGGCGGTCGTCAGAATGCCGCGCGCCGTCGGCAGCAGGTGCGGCACGAAAGTAACGCGACACGGCTCGCCCGCCAGCAGCGACAGCTCCTGCGCCATCTCCGGCATGTGCCGGTGGCCCGACAACCCGTACGCCGAAATGCCTTCGCTCGCCTCCGCGAGCATCGTCGTCACCGTCGGCGAGCGCCCGGCGCCGGAAGCGCCCGACTTGCTGTCCACGATAACGCTTTTCTCAATAAGGCCCTTCGCAACCGCCGGCGCCAGCGCCAGTATCGCCCCCGTCGGATAGCAGCCCGGGCTGGCGACCAGCCGTGCCGCGGCTATTTCCCGTCGATGCAGCTCGGGCAGCCCGTAGACCGCCTGCTGCAGCAACTTCGGACGCGGATGCTCCACTCCATACCAGCGCTCGTACTCCGACACGTCCTTCAGGCGAAAGTCGGCGCTGAGGTCGATCACAAACTTGCCGCGGTCGATCCATGGCAGCAGCAGCTTCGCCGCGACGGCATGCGGCAGCGCAGCCAGCACGACGTCGACATCGTCCAGATCGTCGCAGATCGTCAAATCGAGCGGCGCCAGATGCGGAAAGAAGTCGCCCAGCCGCTCGCCGATGCACTCGGCGCTGGCCACCGACGTCAGCCGCACGTTCGGATGTCCGTAAAGCAGCCGCGCCAGCTCGCTGCCGGCGTATCCGGTCGCGCCCATTATCCCTACAGTCGTCAATATCTCCTCCTGGGGACCTTTCGCGCCGACGAACACGACGAAGCTTTAGAAAAACGTGTCGTCCGCTCCAATCGAAGGTTAAAGTATAGCGATGACGCTGCCCGCAGGCAAGGAATGATGGCGTAGACGACGCACTGGGGGGCGTCGGCCCTGAGCCGGTGCCTCAGGGCGCGGCGGCCGCGCTGAGCGACGGATAGAACTCCGCCGCCGACGGGCATCGACGCCTCAGATTGCACTCCAGGCAGCGCGGCCGCCGCGCGACGCAGGTGCGACGCCCATGCGCGATAAGGTACATGTGGAACGCGTATACCTCCTCCGGCGCCAACCGCGCCTGCCACAGCGACTGCGCCTGCGTCGCCGACGCCCCCGCCGGCGCGAGCCCCAGCCTTCGCAGTACCCGATGCACGTGGGTATCGACCGGAAACGCCGGCCGTCCCAGCGAGAACAGCAGCACCACCGCCGCCGTCTTTGGGCCCACGCCCGGCAGCGACTGCAACCACGCCTGCGCCTCATCGAGCGGCATCTCGCGAAGGAACGACAGATCGAACGAGCCGCGGCGCCGCAGGATCTCCCCCAGCATCGCCTTGATGCGCAGCGACTTCGTTGGCGCCAGGCCGCCTGGGCGTATCGCGTCCTCCACGTCCGACGCCGGCGCCTCGACGACCGCCTGCCAGCTTGGGAGCGCGCGCCTCAGTTGCGCGAACGCCCGCTCCGAGTTCGTATCGGACGTATTCTGCGACAGCACGCCCAGCACCAGCTCGTCGAGCGGATCACGATGCGGCCGCTGCGGCACGTCGCCGTACTGCGCCCTCAGCAGCTCGATGACCTCTTCCGCCGTTAGCGGCTTCAACCGACCCTCCGTCGCCGATTCTACCACCGCTTATGCGCTGATCGCCCGCCCTGCAGCGGTCTCCTGTCGCTCCGATATTCGCCGTTGTATAATTCCTTCGTCGCGCCGGGTATGTTGCTTCGATTTCGACGGCGCGAAAGGAACGACGATGTCGCGAGAAGAGGTCCGCCTGACCAGCCTCGCCTCCTGCGCCGGCTGAGCGGGTAAGGCGGGCATCGCCCTCCTGGCGCAGGTCCTGCGCCCCCTCACCGAGGCCTTCCGGCCCGAAGAGCACCCTGACTTGCTCCTCGGCCTCGACGGCCTTGACGACGCCGCTGTCTATCGCGTCAGCGACGAACTGGCGGTTGTCCTGACGGTCGACTTCTTCCCGCCTGTCGTCGACGACCCTTACACCTACGGCGCCATCGCCGCCGCCAACGCCATGAGCGACGTCTACGCCATGGGTGGCGAAGTCCTCCTCGCCCTAAACGTCGTCGGCTTCCCCGAGGACCTGCCACCGTCGATACTGGCGGAGATCTTGCGGGGCGGCGCGGCCAAAGTCGCCGAAGGAGGCGGCGTCATCGCCGGCGGCCACACTATTTACGACGCTGAGCCGAAGTACGGTCTTAGCGTCATGGGCGCCGTCCATCCCAATCGCATCGTCACCCGCGCCGGCGCCAAACCCGGCGATCTCCTATACCTGACGAAGCCGCTCGGCACGGCCATCGTCCTTACCGCCGACGAGCGCGACCAGGCGGACCCCGCGCACGTCCGCGCCGCCATCGACAGCATGCTCATGCTCAACCGGCATGCCTCCCACGTCGCCTGCTCGTCCGGCGTCGACGCCATGTGCGACATTACCGGCTTCGGCTTGCTCGGCCACGGCTCGGAGATGGCGAAGGCAAGCGGCGTCGCCCTGGAGTTTGAGGCGGGCCGGCTGCCGCTCCTGCCGGGCGCCCTCGACTACGCGCGCGCGGGCATCGGCACCGGCGGCGGCGCCCGCAACCGTCAAGCCCTCGACGGAACGGTCGTAATGGACGATGATATCGACGAGGCGATGATCCAGGTCCTCTTCGACCCGCAGACGTCCGGCGGCCTGCTCATCGCTATTCCGGCGGAGCGCGGCCCGATGCTGGAGCAGCGAATGGCCGCCGACGGCCTCGACTGCTGGCGTATCGGGAAAGTAGTTGGTGGATCGGGAGTGAGGGTGGCGCCATGAAGCGAAGCTTCCTCGCGGTGAGCGCGGCGCTGGCCGTAGCTGCTGCCCTGCTCACTGCCTGTGGCGGCGGTGGTGGCTCCAACAAGCCGGCTACGACGGGCCCGCTGCCACAGCCGGACGCGGTGCTGTCAAAGGCGGTGGACGCGTTCCAGGGGATGAAGACGTTCCACTTCCGCCTGGAGCACGATAACGGCGGCACCCAGATTCCGCCCGGCCTCACGCTCATCACCGCCGACGGCGACGTCATCGTTCCCGACCGCATGTCCGCCAAGCTGGACGCCAAGGCCGGCCAGCAGAGTGTCAACGTCCAGGTGATCGGCGTCGGCGACCAGGGCTGGATCACCAACCCCTTCAGCCGCCAGTGGCAGCCGCTGCCCTCCGGCACGTCGATCAAGGACATCTTCGACCCGGCGCAGGGCGTGAAGGCCGTCATCGGCTCACTGCAAAACGCGCAGGTCACGGGCGAAGAGACGGTGGACGGCACGCTTTGCTATCGCATTGAAGGCAGCGTTGCGTCGGAGGTCCTGCAGGCGGCGGCGCCCATCGCGAAGCCCGGCCTCACCGTCGGCATCAAGGTGTGGATCGGCGAAGACGACTCGCTGATCCGGCAGGTCTACCTGATAGGCCCCCTCGCTCCCGACGAGCCGTCAAACATCGTTCGCCGGCTCATGCTGTCCAAATTCGGCGAAGACATCAGCATCGACGCGCCTCAGTGATGTTGTCCGAAAGCGAAACCCCGGCTATCGAGCGCGCGGCCATCGCGCGGCCGCTGGCGATCCCGACCAACTGGCTTCTCATCGCCGTCGGCTTCGCTGTCTTCCTCGGCGCGATGGACCAGACGGTCGTCGTCACGCTCCTGAAGCCGATAATGGACGGCGTCAACGTTCCCGTCGACCAGTTCTACCGCACGGCCTGGATCGTCAACGGCTACATCCTCGGCTACGTCGTCGCGATGCCGCTCATGGGCCGCGTCGCCGACGTCTACGGCCACCGGCGCATGTTCCTCGTAGCGCTGGGCATCTTCGTTGTCGGCTCGCTCTGGGTCTCCGTCTGCCAGACCCTGAACATGCTCATCGTTGCCCGCGCCGTGCAGGCCCTCGGCGCCGGGACGCT
>JBEKXP010000125.1:0-6507 GCA_049511815.1 Dehalococcoidia bacterium | reverse complement strand
ACGATGCCCACCTTCTCGCGAAGCTGGTTGATGAAGATGACCGCCGTCCGCGAGCGGGCGATCGCCGCCGACAGCTTGCGCATCGCCTGCGACATGAGTCGCGCCTGGAGGCCGGGGAGCGAATCGCCCATATCGCCTTCGATCTCCGCCCGCGGCACCAGCGCCGCCACGCTGTCGATTACGATGACGTCGACGGCGTTGCTGCGCACCAGCGCCTCGGTGATCTCCAGCGCCTGCTCGCCCGTATCGGGCTGCGACACCAGCAGGTCGTCGATCTTGATGCCGCAGGCGCCGGCGTAGGTCGGGTCGAGGGCGTGCTCCACGTCGATGTAGGCCGCCGTGCCGCCCAACTTCTGCGCCTCGGCGATGATGTGCTGCGCCAGCGTCGACTTGCCCGCCGACTCCGGCCCGAATATCTCCGTCACCCGCCCGCGCGGTATCCCGCCGATGCCCAGCGCTATGTCCAGCGAAATCGATCCGGTCGGGATCGCTTCTATCTGCAGGTGCGCCGATGCCTCGCCCAGACGCATGATGGCGCCCTTGCCGAACTGCTTCTCGATGTGGCCGATGGCCAAGTCCAGCGCCTGACTCTTGTCTCCGTTGTCAGTCATGCGCCAACCTCCTGCATCTGAAATAGCTAAGGAAACCTCTCAAATTGCTCGTTTCCTCGGAATGATAGCACCTGATCGGGGCCGTAGCAAGACAAAATGGCCGGAAAAAAGAAAAAATGTTCGACTTTCTTCGGCCAGCGATGCCGTCCCATTCTGCTATCATGGGCGCATGGCGGAATACCGGCTGTCGGTGAGAGTGACGCCGAAGGCATCGCGCGACCAGGTCGTCGGTTGGGAGGAGGGTATCCTGCGCGTTCGCGTCGCTGCGCCGCCGGTCGAAGGCCGCGCCAACCAGGCGCTGCTCCGTCTCCTCGCGCGCACCCTCGACGTGCCGCAGAGCCGTCTCACGCTCGTCGCGGGACAGACGCAGCGGAACAAGGTCGTCGCTGTCGAGGGGCTGACGGAAGAGGAGATGCGTGCCCGTCTTTCGGCCGCTATCCCGAATAAGCGCTGACCACAATCGTCTGGATGGCGAAGAGGATGAAGATGGCGACCATCGGTGTGAAGTCGAACATCCCCATTTTCGGCATTACGCGACGCAGCGGGGATAAGATCGGCTCCGTTATCTGGTCGAGCGCCGAGATGAGCGGGTTACGCGGGTCGTTGGTCACCCATGACATGAGGGCGCGGATGAATATCGCCGCGATCATGATGTCGGTGAATACCTGGACGAATTTGACAAAGAGCATGAATTGCTCAACCTCCCAGGGCCTTCGACTTCTCGAAGGCCGCAATAAGCGCTTCCGTTACGGCGGCGCGGATTCCCGCTTCTTCTAACACCAGCAGCCCTTCGGCCGTTGTGCCGCCGGGCGTCGTCGTCATTGCCCGCAGGTCGCCGGGCGTCTTGTCGGAGCGGTCCACCAGCGCCGCTGAGCCGGCGAACGTCTGGACCACCAGCTCGCGCGCCATGTCCCGCGGCACGCCGATATGCACGGCGCCGTCGATGAACGCTTCGATGAGCAGGAAGACGAAGCCGGCGCCGCTACCCGAAACCGCGGTCGCCATGTCGATGAAACGCTCCTCTTCGACGTATAGCTCCTTGCCGGCCGCCTGGAGAAGCTGCTGCACTTTCTGACGCGCCGTCTCGTCGACCTCGCGTGTCGCCGTCCAGACGCTCATCCCTTCGCCGATCTGCGCCGGCGGGTTCGGCATCACGCGCACCACGCGCTCGTGGCGAAGGCTTTCGCGCAGCCGCTGCAGCGTGATGCCGGCCATGATGGAGACGGCCGTCTGCTGCACTCGGAGCTGTCCCTGCAGGTTCGCGGCGACGGTGCTGAACTGGTTCGGCTTGACCGCGACGACGACGAGCTCCGCTCCCGCTATCGCCTTGCGATTGTCGGCGGTGACCTGGACGCGGTACTCCTCCGCCAGCGTCTGGCGTCGGCCGGGCAGCGGTTCGCCGACGGCCAGCTCCTCGGGTGAGGAGACGCCGTTGACGAGGAGGGCGCCGATGAGCGCCTCCGCCATCTTGCCGCCGCCTATGAATCCGACCTTCATCATTCACTCCGCTCGGGCCGTGGCCCAAAGATAGCGCGTCCGATCCTTATCATCGTCGCGCCCTCTTCCACCGCGACCTCGAAGTCGTCGCTCATCCCCATCGAAAGCTCGGCCAGGCCGAGCGTCTCTGCCATCTCGCGCAGTCGCCGGAAGGCCGGCCGCACCTGCTCCGCGTCGGACGCCGCCGGCGCGACCGTCATCAGCCCTACCACGTCGATATTCGGCAGAGAGCGGATGCGCTCAAGCGTCTGCGGCACGTCGTCAGGCTTCAGCCCGTATTTCGACGCCTCACCCGCGACGTTGACCTCCAGCAGTACGCTCACCGGTTTGGCGGCGGTCCTGCTGATAGCCTCCGCCAGGCGGAGCGAATCCACTGACTGGATTATATCAAACAGATCGAGTGCGGTCTTTACTTTGTTGGTCTGAAGGTGGCCGACGAGGTGTCGCCGGAAGGCGGCGCCTCGGGCTATCGCCGCTGGAAGCTTGGCGGCTGCTTCCTGGACGCGGTTCTCGCCGACGTCTCGCAGCCCGGCCTCCCAGGCAGCGACGACGGCGTCGACGGGGAAGCCTTTGCTGACGCTGACGACGGTGACGTCCGCGGGCGAGCGTCCGGCGCGCCGGCACGCAGCGTCGACGCGGTCGCGCAGTCGTCGCAGGTTATCGGCGATGTCGGTTGTCGATGTCATTCGTCAGATGTCAGAACGTTACGTCGGCGTGCGGCGCGACGAGCGAAGCGAGGAGCGCAACAAGAGCGCGATCATCGCACCTGTCGCTGCCGTCTCGCACGTCGCATGCAGATTCGACGCAACATTACGCGATCTTCTTGATAGCAGCGTGGTTCCCGCCGCGAGGCGAAGCCTCGCGCACCCTGATGCCCCAGCCTTCAGGCTGGGGTGCTGCAAAACTACTGCCAACCGTAGCGCGTTTGCATCTCTGCTCGACGTCCGGGCCAGCAGAAATTCATTTAGGCACACCGCTCATAGCCGCAGGAGCGACACACCAGGCATCCCTCCGCGAACACCAGCACTGACCCGCAGTCCGGACACGCTACCCCCGTGCTGATGTCTCCGCTCGCGGGCAGAGGCGCCCCCTTCTTGCGACCGCGCGACGACCCGCTCGCCGGCTGCGCCTTCTTCCCCTCGCCGAAGCGCAGCTCCAGCCAGCGGAAGATGTAGTCGACAAGCGACGTCGCCTGACGCAGGTCGGGGTTGTTCGTGAAACCGTACGGCTCGAAGCGCGTCCCCTCGAACTTCCGCGCCAGGTCCTCCAGCGGCACCCCGTATTGCAGTGCCAGCGACGTCAGCACCGCCACCGAGTCCATCAGCCCGCGTATCGTCGACCCTTCTTTCGAGATCGTCACGAACACCTCGCCCGGGCTGCCGTCGTCGTACAGGCCGACCGTCAGGTAGCCTTCCTGGTCGCCCACCTGGAACTTGTGCGTGAGCGACGGCCGCTGGTCGGGCAGCCGGCGCCGGTACGGCTCGCCCGGGCGCAGCGACGGCGGGCCCGCCGCCACTCCCATCGACCGCTCCGCCGCTATCGCCTCCTGCTGCTCGGGGCCCCTCGCCGTCGCGTGCGAAAGCACCTGCATCTCGCGCGACCCGTCGCGATAGATCGTGATCCCCTTGCAGCCCTCGTGATAGGCCAGCAGGTACGCGCGCTCCACGTCGTCCTGTGTCGCCTCCTGACGGAAGTTGATCGTCTTGCTCACCGCGTTGTCCGTGTGGCGCTGGAACGCCGCCTGCATCCGCACGTGCCACTCCGGCGCGACGTCGTGCGCCGACACGAAGACCGCTTTTGCCCAGTCCGGCGCCTTTGGCTGGTCGCGAAGGCTGGCGCCGGCGGCCAGCGCATCGATGAGCTTCTTCGAGTGAAAGCCTTCCTCTTTCGCGACGCGCTCGAAGTGGTTGTTCACCTCTGTCAGCTTCGTCGCCGTCTTGGGGTGATGCGGGTCGAGGAAGTGCTGACGCGTGAACGCCAGCGAGAACGCCGGCTCGATGCCGCCCGAGCAGTCCGCGATGATCGACAGCGTGCCGGTCGGCGCGACCGTCGTCCGCGTCGAGTTGCGCAGCGGCCGTCGCTCCCGACCCGCCGCGTAGACGCTGTCCTCCCAGGCCGGGAACGTCCCGCGCTCGCCGGCCAGCTCCGCCGACGCCGCGTCCGCCTTTTCCTGGATGAACGCCATCATTTGCTCACCCAGCTTCAGCGCCTCGTCGGAGTCGTACGGAATGCGAAGCTCGAACAGGAGGTCCGCCCAGCCCATCACGCCGAGACCGATCTTCCGCGTCTTCAGCGTCATCTCCGCGATCTGCGGCATCGGATACTGGTTCTGGTCGATGACGTCGTCGAGGAAGCGGACGCAGACCGGCACCGTGGCGGCCAGCGCCTCCCAATCGACCTCGCGGCTGCCTTCTCTGACGAACCGCGACAGGTTGATCGAGCCCAGCGTGCACGACTCGTAGGGCAGGAGCGGCTGCTCGCCGCAGGGGTTAGTTGCCTCGATGGGTCCGAGCCGCGGCGTCGGGTTGTCGCGGTTCACCCGGTCGATGAACACGAGGCCGGGGTCGCCGTTTCCCCAGGCGTTCTCGACGATGAGGCGGAAGATCGCCCGCGCCCGTCGCTTGCCCACCGGCCGCCGCGTGCGCGGGTTGACGAGCGAGAACTCCTCATCGCGCTCCACCGCCTCCATGAACCGCTCGTTCACCCCAACCGAGATGTTGAAGTTCGTCAGCGTCACCATGTCCGACTTGACGCGGATGAAGTCCTCGATGTCCGGGTGCTCGACGTTGAGGATCGCCATGTTGGCGCCGCGCCGCGTGCCGCCCTGCTTGATCGCCTCCGTCGCCGCGTCGAACACCTTCATGAACGAGACCGGCCCGCTCGCGAGGCCCGCCGTGCTGCGGACCATGTCGCCGGCCGGCCGCAGGCGGCTGAACGAGAAGCCGGTGCCGCCGCCGCTCTTGTGGATCACTGCCATGTTGCAGATGGCGCCGAAGATGCCTTCCATCGAGTCCTCGACCGGCAGGACGAAGCAGGCCGCGAGCTGCTGCAGCGGCTGCCCGGCGTTGCCCAGCGTCGGCGAGTTGGGCAGGAAACGCAGGCTGGTCATCACGTCGAGGAAGCGCTGCTCCCAGAAGTCCACCTGGGGCGCGTCGCCGTAGGCCTGCTCGGCGCCGGCGATGTTGTGTGCGACGCGTTGGAATAGCTGCTCCGGCGTCTCGACGACGCGGCCGCGCTCGTCCTTCGCCAGGTAGCGTCGCTCGAGCACCACGCGCGCGTTGTCGGACAGGGGCACGGAGTCGGGGTGAGTCTTTGTCGCCATGAGTGCACCTCCGGGTCGTCCTCTACCCAGGGTCCATCAATCCGAATCTTGGTGAATCCAGTTTATCATTTCCGTCGCGCGCCGATAATGAGTCGTCGTCTTGCTCGGCAAACCGATGCGGAAGGTCAGACAATTCCTCGAGGTCGTGAAACAGGTGCGGAAGAAAGCGGTCCGGATAAAGCAACTCCATATGGCCGTGACGCAGCAGCAACTCTTCGCGACTGACGAATCCCTCCTTGTGAAGCCCGGAATGGCACCATTGACACACATCGACTAGATTCTCGGGGTGGTTGTTCTCATGGTGCCAATCGATATGGTGCACCTCAATGCGTTCTAAGGCTCCGCACAGACAACATTGCCTTGGTTCCCGCAATGGTTTCCTTTTCATTGGTCTACCTCAGATATGGTGGCGCCCCTGATGGCTCAAGGGCGCCACTTCTTTGATCGCTGCCGGGCGGCTGGTGGCGGGGGAGACCGCCGACAGCTTCCAAACACGTTATGAGCAGCCGCTAGTGCTCCCGCAGTTCTCGCAGCGATAGCACGTGCCGCTGCGCGTCATTATCCAGCCGCAGTTCATGCACACCGGCGCGTCTTCCTGCCCGTTGTGCCCGTTCGACTTGATGACAAACTCGCCTTGCTTCCCGTAGTCCGCCGCCAGTCGCAGCCGCACCGCCTCGCTGAGGATGCCCAGCTCCGCTTTCTCTTCCTCGCCCAGGAACTGCGAGCCCAGCCAGCGGAACACGTAGTCGACCACCGACTGCGCGACCGGTATGTCGCGGTTCTGCGTCATGCCCGCCGGCTCGAAGCGCATGTGGCCGAACTTGTTCACCAGGTCTTTCAGCGGCACGCCGTATTGCAGTGTCAGCGATATCGACGTCGCGAAGGCGTCCATCATGCCGGAGATCGTGCTGCCTTCCTTCGCCATCGTGATGAAGATCTCCCCCGGCGAACCGTCTTCATAACTCCCGACGGTGATGTACCCTTCGTGCCCCTCTATCGAGAACTTGTGGGTGATGGAGTGCCGCGTGTCCGGCAGGCGGCGGCGCACCGGCTTCGCGACCGGCCCCGTGCTTTCCC
>JBEKXP010000124.1:0-6567 GCA_049511815.1 Dehalococcoidia bacterium | reverse complement strand
GCATCCAGCTAAAGCCGTTCTTGTGCGAGACGACCCCGCCGCCCACACCGGCGGGTATCAGGTACTGGAGGCCGGGCTTCACGCCGGTCATCTTCCGCAGCAGGTAATCGCGCCACTGCGGATCGACGACCCCTCCGTGATAGAAGACGCTCAAAGCGCGATTAATGTCGTTTGCGGTGATGCTATTTAGCTGTCCTCGCAACGAGAACTCCTCGTCGTAGCCGGGTGGATGGTCAAAGAACGTGTCCTTTAGCGCCAGCCGAGCCAGAAGATCGTCTACCTTCAGCGTACCGCCGAGGACGTCGCCGCCCGTCCTGATCAGCAGGTCGTGCGCCGTGAACGGATTGCTTCCGTATATCGTTCGCGCGATGAGATCGCCGACGTCGCTCTCCGGCGTCACCCCGTTCTGGACGTCGATGACGTTAGACAGCAGGACGAACCAGTTCAGCGTGCACCCCGCGTAGCGCGGCACGTCGCCCCGTACGTCTATCGACTCGCCGGTCTGAAGGTCCGTTACCGCCAGCGCCGCATCGAGGCCGGAATCAGCGACTGCGGTGGCCAGGCGATCGCGGAGTTGGAGAAGATCGGGGCCTGCCGGCGCCGGCGCACCGCAGCGGATGCCGCTGATCGACCTCGTTGGGCTGCCCGCCCACCCGGTCGGAGTCTGCGTGTTCACCCGCCAGTAGTAGGTGAGCCCGGGCGGCAACGCGTCCCACGTATACGTCGACTGCCCGGCTGGCAGCGGTCCCTTGGACAGAAACGTGCCGCTCGCGAAGTTGTTGTCGTAAATGCTGAGGTCGAGCCATTGCGTCGTACCGGCGATGAGAGATGGCGCCCAGGCGAAAGTGACGCTGACGCTCGTCGGGGCGGTCGCGCTGCACTCTTGCGTCGTTGCCTGAAGCGGGACGCTCGGCGAGCCGCACTGCCCGGTCACGAAGTTGCCGACTTTTAGCGCGTGCCAGCCGTCGGCGTAGCGGGCGTTCACGCGGTAGTAGTATTGCATGTTGGCGGCGATGCTTCGCCACGTGTAGGAGGTCACGTTCGCGGCGAAGGGCCCCGCGTCCGTGAAGAGGCCGGAGTCGAGTCCCAGGGAGTAGGGAGAGACGTCGAGCCATACCTCTTGCGCGCCCGGGGCCGAAGGCCAGCTGAACGTCACATCGGCCATGCCCGGGCTGGCGGCGCTGCATATCTGGCCGACCGGCGCCGCCCCGCTGTTCTGCGAGCCCGGTAACGTCGAGCTAACCGCCCAGGCGACCACCAGAAAACTACAAAGCCGATTTCTCACCGCGATCCCTCGCGTGCGTCTGCCTCGAGCTCCAAGCTGCGGCCCGCCTCGCGGCGCCAGCCCCCATTTTCCCGTATCGCCCGCCTTCGATAAATGAGGGCCGGCCCTCACTTTTGCAGGCGGGCGGTTCCGGCCGTCCTCCACGCCGCCAGCGCCTCGTTCATCAGCGAAATCAGGTGCTCTTTCTCACCCGGCAGGCGATAGCCCTCCCAGTCCTGCCGGAAAATCGGCAGGTTCCAGACATGGTCGAAGCAGATGCTGCCGCTTACCTCCCGCCGCCCGACCATGCCGCGCAGCTCGTCCAGCATGTCGATCGGCGTCATCGGCGCGAACTCGCCCGTGACGTACTGCTCGTACAAGGGCGTTCCGGGGGTGAGCGCGAGCGGCCGGACGCGAATATAGCTCGGGTTCGTCGCGTTGAGGACGGTCGCTGTATTGCGCGCGTGCTGCTCCGTCAACTGCCAGCCGCCAAGGCCGGGCATCACGTACTCCGACAGCTCGAACCCGGTATCCATCGCTTTCCTGCCCGCGTCCGTCATCTCCCGCGCCGTCGCGCCCTTCTTCACTTGACCCAGCACCTCGTCGTCGCCGCTCTCCAGGCCCATGTGCAGCCGGGTAAGGCCGGCGTCGCGCATCCGCTCCAGCTCCGAAGCGTCTTTCTTTAGAATCGTCTTGGCGCGGGCATACGACGTGATGCGTTCCAGCGAAGGAAAGCGCTCTCGCAGGTGGCGGATTATCTCGACGAGCGCTTCCGTCTTCACGATGATGGCGTTTGAATCGGCGAGGAAGGCGGTGCGCGGCGCAATCGTACGACCCTGAGCGCGCATCTCCTCCGCGGCGGCGGCCAGCGCGTCGATGTCGCCTTTCACCTCCTCGACGGAGCGGAGCATCCCCTTCCGCGGCAGGTCCTTGTACACCGCGCAGAAAGTGCAGTAGTTCCAGGGACAGCCGCGCATGACCCGGATCAGCAGCGACCGCGCCTCACTGGGAGGCCGGATCGGCGGCAGTTCGTAAGTAAGGCTACGCTGGTCGGCCGGGTTGCTCATGCTGCTGATTCAATTATCACTTTATCAAGCTTATTCGCCAATACTCGTTGCCTGACGGTCAAATCCTGTCGCCTGTAGCCCATGTTACGATCGTGGCTGGTGCCGAGCCTGACGCTTCGCCGACGACAGCCTGACGCTTCGGCTACGAATGCCGGCTCGCGCTCCTTGACCCCTATCAGGCGGCGGATTATCGTTGGCCCATCCGAACGACGATCGAGTCCACGGAAGGATTATCCGCGGGTTCCTCGCCCCCTCACTTTCACCGACGCAGAGGAGATCGAAAGATGGCTATCCGGACCGCAGACGAGTACAGGCAGAGCCTTCGCGACGGACGCAGCGTCTACATGTTCGGCGAGAAGGTAGAGGACGTTACCACTCACCCCATCCTCAAGATCGGCACCGACACCGCCGCCGGCGACTTCGTGCTCACCGAATCGAAAGACCAGGCCGTGCGCGATCTCTTCATCGCCCAGCACCCGGAGACCGGCGAGCCGATAAGCCGCTACTTCACGACGCCCAAGACGCCCGAAGACATCGACCTGCGCATGCAGATGATCCAGAAGTCCATCCGGATCACCGGCGGCCTGCCCTTCGGCAAAGACATCGGCACCGACTGTCTGAACGCAATCATGGCCACCGCCGAGCAGATGGGAAAGCTGGAGTACAAAGAGCGCGCCCGCGCCTACCTGGAGCACCTGCGCCAGGAAGACCTCATGCTCTGTGGCGCCGTCACGGACGTCAAGGGCGACCGCAGCAAGGTGCCCTCAGCGCAGGTCCATCCCGACTACTACGTCCGCGTCGTCGACCAGAACAAGGACGGCATCATCGTCAAGGGCGCCAAGATCCACATCACCGGCGCGCCCGCCGCCAACGAGCTCCTCGTCGTCCCGACGCGCCAGATGCGCCAGAACGAGGCGGAATACGCCGTCTCCTTCGCCGTTCCCGTCGCCACGAAGGGCGTCCACCTCATCTGCCGCCCCGGCCCCGGCGAGCGCTCGCCGGCGGAGTTCCCGTCGAACCGGCCGACGCGTGGTCTCATCGAGGCCATGATCGTCTTCGACAACGTCTTCGTCCCCTGGGACCGCGTCTTCCTCTGCGGCGAGTGGCAGTTCTCCATGCTCCTCGCCTACACCTTCGCCACTTACCACCGCTTCACCGCGGTCTCCTACAAGATTCCTGCCGTCGAGGTCATGGCCGGCATCGCGGTCGCCATGGCGGAAGTGAACGGCCTCGATAAGGTTGGCCACATCCGCGGCAAGCTGTCCGAAGTCATCGCCTACGTCGAGACGCTGAAGGCGCTGGGGACGGCCGCCATCAAGTCGCCCGTCTACTACGGCGAGATCTGCGTCCCCAACCCGCTCATCACCAATATGGCGAAGCTGCACTTCGCCAAGAACTTCCACGAGATCATGAAGACCGTCCAGGACATCGCTGGCGGCATCATCACCACCATGCCCACATATCTCGACTGGCAGAACCCGGACATCCACGACTACCTGGAGCACTACCTCGGCGCTTCGCCCAAGTACTCGACCGAGGAGCGCATGCGGATGCTGCAGCTCACCCACAACGTCTTCGCCTCTGCCGATAGCGCCCACCACGAAGTGACGACGGTCCACGCGGAAGGGTCGATGGAGGCGCAGCGCATGATGATCCTTGTCGAATCGCCGCTGAAATACTATCGCGATATCGCACTTGAGATGGCCGGCGTCCAGCCGAAGGACTGAAGAGCGGCAGCGAGTGGCTGACGGTCAAGGAGCAGCGCAGATGGCGGCCTCGAGCGCGGCCTCGGACACGCTCATGATGGGCGCCGGCCTGAGCGGCACCACGGGCGGGATCAGCGAAGTCGCGCCCGGCACAATCTTCTTCCCCTACTTCGGGAACGTCACTGCCCTCCTCACCGGCGACGGCGTTGTTATCGTCGATACGTCCCTCGCCACCAACGGCGCCGAGATCGTCCGCGAGCTGCGCAAGCGCACCGACCTCCCGGTCCGAACTATCATCTATACTCACGGCCACATCGACCACGTGACCGGCGTCGATGCTTTCCTTGCTGACGCGGCTGCCCGCGGCGACCCCAGGCCGACCATCGTCGGGCACAAGCTCATCGCCCGGCGCTTCCAGCGCTATGAGCGGATGGCCGGCTGGATAAGCCGGATCAACTCCATCCAGTTCGGCGTCCCCGTCGGTTCGAGCGCGCCGCCAAAGCCCGTCTTCACCTATCCCGACCTCACCTACGACGACCGGTCGACGGTCAGCGCCGGCGACGAGTCCTTCGAGCTCACGCACTGTCTCGGCGAGACGGACGACCACACCTGGGTCCGCGCGCCCGACCGCAACGTCGTCTGCTCCGGCGATTTCTTCATCTGGACCTGCCCCAACGTCGGCAACCCCTGGAAGCTCCAGCGCTACGCCGAAGGCTGGGCCGACGGTCTGGAGGCGATTGCCGCCACGCATCCGGACGTGCTGATTCCTGGGCACGGCCCCGCCATCGCCGGCGACGCTGATATCCAGAACGCCTGTCTCGACACCGCGCGCTACCTGCGCTCCATCGCCGGGCAGGTCGTCGAGCGGATGAACAGCGGACAGTGGCTGGAGCAGATCCTGCGCGAGGTCGAGCCTCCCGCCGATCTCGTCCAGAAACCGTTCCTCCAGCCCATCTACGGCCATCCCAAGTTCATCATCCAGGGCGTGTGGCGGCAGTACGGCGGCTGGTACGACGGCGATCCGGCCGACTTCTTCCCGGCGTCCACGGCGGAACAGGCCGTCGAGGTCGTCAAACTGGCCGGCGCCGACGCGCTCCTGGCCCGGGCCCGCGACCTCCAGGCTGTCGGTGACCTGCCGCTCGCCTGCCATCTCGTCGATTGGGTGCGCAAAGCCGAGCCCGCCAACGCCGAGGCCGTTCGCCTGGAGCGCGATCTCTACCAGGCGCGCAGCCTGCTGGAGTCGAATATGATGTCGCGCAACACCTTCCGGGGCGCCGCCGCCGAGGCGGAGAAACGCCTCACCACCTAAGGAGGAGCACCATGACCGTGGCCTCGACGATGGACAGGACGGCGATTGGAGAGCCGATGGTTGAGACGTTCACCGGCCCTATCAGCACGGCGGCGCTCGGGTTCACCCTCATGCACGAGCACATAATCGGCCAGTCCGAAGGCGTCGCCAAGAACTTCCCGCAAATCTGGGACGAGCAGGCTGAGCTGGCCAGGGCCGTCAAGGCGCTCACCGCCCTCAAAGCCCGCGGCGTCGACACAATCCTCGACGCCACCGCCTGCGGCACCGGCCGAGACGTCCCGCGACTGCTTCCCGTCGTCAAGGCGGCGGGTATCCAGGTCATCGCCGCAACCGGCCTCTACTACTTCAACGAGCTGCCCACAATCCTCCAGACCCGCAGCGCCGACGCTCTCGCGGACCTCTTCGTCTCCGACATCACGGACGGTATCCAGGGGACGGACGTCAAGGCGGCCATCCTCAAGTGCGCCACTGACGAGGCTGGCGTCACCCCCGGCGTCGAGAAGTCGCTGCAGGCGGTCGCGCGGGCTCATCTTCGCACCGGCGTCCCCATCACCACGCACACTCACGCCGCCACGAAGCGCGGTCTGGACCAGCAGGAGCTCTTCGCCTCGGAGGGCGTCGACCTCGGGCGCGTCATCATCGGCCATAGCGGTGACAGCGAGGACCTCGACTACCTGACGAAGCTCCTGGACCGCGGCTCCTACATCGGAATGGACCGTTTCGGCATCCACTTCGTACTGCCCGACGATAAGCGCACCGCCACCGTCGTCAAGCTCTGCGAGATGGGCTACGCCGAGCGAATGGTCCTCTCCCACGACGCCATGGTCTATTTCGAGTCCTTCCGTCCTGACCTGGTAGAGAAGTACATGCCCAACTGGAACTACTTCCACATCAGCGACCACATCATCCCGGCGCTGCTGGAAGCGGGCGTCAGCCAGGCGCAAATCGACCTCATGACGCGCGACAATCCCCGTCGCATCTTCGAAAACGTCGCCACGTACTAGCCGACGCCCCCGCGAAGCCCTTGTTTCTTTGACCGAGGCCCGTGCTAGACTTGATTCGACAATGCGCGGCGGACCCCAAGAGGAGCGGGCTCGCCGTTGACCCCGACAAACCCGCCTGGTTCGGGAGATACGCTATCATGACCACCAGCGACGCATACGAGGCGCTGGCAGGCAGGCTTGGCTTCCCCGGCTCCGCCTTGCTGCGCTCCATCCTCGA
>JBEKXP010000123.1:0-6606 GCA_049511815.1 Dehalococcoidia bacterium | reverse complement strand
GACTCCTGGCATCGTTGTTGACCCACGGTACTTGTCGGGGTCCTCTGGCAGTATCATACGTTAAGCGGCTGGTTGGGTCCCGTGCAGGCACGGCGCCCCTCGATTGTGTCCATGCGGTGAAGGCAATAGCATGGGACCGCCTCTCAAGTGATCGAAGCAAAGGAGGAGACCGATGAAGACAAGGGTCACGGAGCTGTTCGACATCGAGTATCCGATCCTCTGCGGCGCGATGATGTGGCTGGCGAAGCCGGAGCTCTGCGCCGCCGTATCCAATGCTGGCGGCCTGGGCAACTTGACTGCCGCCAACTTCGACTCCGCGGACGCTCTGCGCCAGGCGATTGCCAGAACAAGACAACTTACAGATAAGCCGTTCTGCGTGAACCTGACGCTTTTGCCGTCCGTACGTATCGCCAAGGACCTGCACCAGGAGTACTTCGCCGTCTGCTGCGAGGAGAAGGTATGCGCTATCGACATATCGGGCGCGCCCCTGGACAAGTATCTGGGACCGGACGCCATCCGCCGGGCGAAGGACTCGGGCGTCAAACTGATACACAAGGTCGGCGCAGTGAAGCACGCCATGCATGCCGAGGAGGCTGGCTACGACGCCGTGATCGCCGCCGGCTTCGAAGAGGGCGGGCATCCCCTGAACGAAGACGTCACGACAATGCTGCTCACGCCGCGCATCTGCCGGTCGGTTGGCATTCCCGTCGTCACGGCGGGCGGCATCGCCGACGGACGCGGGATGGCGGCGGCCTTGGTCTTGGGCGCCGAGGGCGTGATGATGGCGTCGCGGTTCATAGCCACGACGGAGTGTCTTGCGCACCAGCGAATCAAAGACGAACTCGTCCAGCGGCGGGAGAACGACACGGTCATAATCTGCGGGAGCATCAACCTCCAGATGCGGGCCCTGAGGAACGCGCAGGTCGAGAAGGTAATCGAGGTCGAAGCCCGACGAGGTAGTCTGGAAGAAATCATCCCTCTGATTAGCGGCCAGCGTCAGAGCGTGGCCTGGGAGACCGGCGACGTCGAGTGCAGCCCCTTCCCCGTCGGCCAGTCCATCGGCCTCATTGAGGACGTCGTGAGCTGCGAAGAACTCCTCTCGAAGATGATGCGAGACGCAGGGGAGACACTGACGCGCGTCCAGCGGCGCTTCGCCAATGGTCCCGCCGCCTCAAACCGACACTAAGTGTGGATCGTGTCTCGCGAGCGCTCCCGAATCCCCTGTCAGTCGGTAAACTGCTGCAGCGACTTGGCGGGCCGAACGTTGACCACCAGAGGGTCGCGATGCTGCGGCGTGGAGACAACAGCTTGCCCGACGCCGAAGGAAGGAACGGGATCCCAAATCTCGTCGGAGCCATCGCCGGCTCGTGATTGACCTATCACAGCCACACCGTCTCAACCTTCAGCCCTCATAGCTCACCTCAACGGGGGAACCAGAATGAAGGCCGCAGTCTGCTAGGACGACGGTCTCGAAACGAAAACGCCGGCAGATTTCGGCGCCGAGCGGCAATCCGGGTATAGACTTAGCGGCGATTTTCTGCTTTAATATGGCAAGCAATAATCCCCCGATCAGGCTTACTCCTGCCCCCCGCCCCGGAGAAGTCATTCAGTCCGTCCTTATTGGAAGAGGAGCGAGAGATGATAAGCAAGAAGCTTCTCCGGGCTCGGTTAGCTGTGCCCATTTTCATCGTGGCGCTTGTCGCGGTTGTTCTCTTATGTCTCGCCAGCTCGACCGGGGGCAGCGCAGCGCGCCGTTCCCGCGAGAGTCACCCCACCGCGAGTTGACAAGCGCGATGTAGTGCTGCTACACTTCCTGGACTGATGGACTATCGGTGTATCCCCGCCTAACGGTTTCCCCGCCGGTCAGAGGTTCGGTTCAGTAGACAGGCCGCTGTCAGCGGTCGACTGTCCTGTTTGTCGCCGATGCGTCTGGTAGCCCAGGGGCGACGTCAAGCAGTTGCTCACCCTGGCGCCCGCACCAATGGCAACAGCAAGATGGGGACGCGAATGAGAATCAAGGATCGCGATCTGGAGGACATCCGCAGGCTAGTGGGGATCCGCGTCGGCGCCGCACTTGCGCTCGTTATCGGCTGTGCCATGGTTGCCAGCATGCTGGCCTGGTCTCCACGAGTGCGGGCTGATACACCCACGCCCCCTCCGGACCTCCACGGGATCAGCTTTCTCAAAGGCTGCGACAGCCCTGCCGTTGTGGGACAAGCATACATTTGCACGTATCAGATCCAAAACGGTGTCGACACTGCGCATGATACCTTGTCGATCACGTCGGTGGTGGATGTTGTGCACGCCGGGAGCGGTGACGTTACTTCGGCCAACCTGTTGCTAGCGCCGACCAACCTCACAACGGCTGGCGGGGCAACCTGCAACCAGGCGACCCCATTTTGTACCCTCCCGTTCGGCTCATCGGTGACTTTCACCGCTACCTTCTATTCTGTCCATCCCAATGATCCCAACCCACTGACCGACACCGCGACATTGATCTTCCAAGACACTTGCTCGAGTGGTTCTCCTAACTGTCAGATGGGTACCCTGTATTCTACCACTGGTTCCCAGACGGACGTGCAGACGCCTACGTCGACGGCCACCAGCACGTTCACGCCTACACCGACGAACACCTTCACGCCAACGCCAACCAACACGTGGACGCCTACTCCCACGAACACCAACTCACCAACACCGACCAACACGCCTGTGCCACCGACGCCGACGTTCACAAGCACGCCGACGCCAACAATGACTTACACGCCCACGGCGACCGACACGGCGACCCCAACCGCCACACCAACCGCGACTGACACCGCCACACCAACCGCGACTGACACCGCCACACCAACCGCGACTGACACCGCTACGCCGACGGCAACCGACACCGCTACGCCAACGGCAACTGACACGGCTACGCCAACGGCAACTGATACCGCTACGCCAACGGCAACTGATACGGCCACGCCGACGGCAACCGACACCGCTACGCCAACGGCGACGGACACCGCTACGCCGACGCCCACCGACACGGCGACGCCAACGCCGACGGACACCGCCACGCCAACGCCAACTGACACCGCTACGCCAACGCCAATTGACACCGCTACGCCAACGCCCACCGACACGGCTACGCCAACGCCAACGGATACCGCAACGGCGACGCCGACCAAGACGGCGACGGCCACGTGGCAATGCCCGTCGAAGACCCCCACGCCGAGGAAGACGCCCACGCCCACGAAGTCGCCGTGCAAGACGGCAACGCCGAAGCCGCCAACTGCCACCAAGACGCCGACACCGAAACAGACTCTCACGCCTGCTCCGTCGAAGACTCCCACGCCAAAGGTGACAGGTACAGGCTGCTCGCTCGGTTTCTGGAGACAATGGATGTGGCCATGGTCGCTGACACCCTACAAGCCGTCCGATTCATTCAACAAGGTGTTTGGACGCAGTGCCTTCGGTTCAGGGGCGACGCTGCTGCACGTGCTGTGGTATCAGGGAGGCGGCTTGAGCGCCCTGGGCCGGCAGGGCGTGGCGGCACTCCTGAACGCGTCGAACCCGTACACATCGCCACCGCCGGCCGTCAATACGCCGGCAAAGGTGATCGCTGCCTTCCAGGCGGCATATGACAGCGGCAACTACGAGGCGACGGCGAACATGTTCGCGGCCGCGAACAGCGCCCGTTGCCCAATAAACCCTTGCGGAAAGCACTGATTGCGGAACGCGCCAGACCAACGCTGAGCCCCGATGAATCGGGGCTCAGTTGCTTTCCGGTGAGAAGCGGGATCTAGCCTGTGTATGCAGCTAGCGGCCTCTGTAGACCGCCGGCCGCTTTTCGGCGAAGGCTTTCGGCCCCTCCTTCGCGTCCTCTGTCGTGTGAACGAGGCGCGAAAAGAGCGACTCCAATCGCAGGCCCTCGGGGAGCGGCAGGTCGAGGCCACGCAACGCCGACTCCTTGACGAATCGGACCGCAATGGGGGCGCTTTCGTTGATGCGCTCGGCCAGGGCCATCGCCTGCGCCATCAGCTCGCCCTGCGGGACAACGCGGCTCACCAGACCGATGCGATGCGCCTCCCGGGCGTCGATGCGCTGGCCCGTGAACATTAGCTCGAGTGCGACGCCGACCGGCACGACCCGCGGCAGGATCTGCGTGCCGCCATCGCCGGGGATAATACCGCGTGTCACCTCCGTCAGAGCGAAGGAGGCGTTTTCGGCGGCGATGCGGATGTCGCAGGCAAGCGCCAGCTCGAGGCCGCCGGCGAGGCAGTAACCGTTCACGGCTGCGATAATCGGCTTCCAGAGACCGATGTTGCGGAGAAGAGAGGCCATGGTCAGGCCGACGGGATCGACGCCCGGCTGGCTTTGCAGAACGCTCATCTCTTTGAGGTCGGCGCCCGCGGAGAAGGCCTTGTCGCCGGCGCCGGTAAGGACGAGAGTGAGAGCGTCTTCATCATCGCGGAAGCGCAGGAACGCATCGCGCAGAGTCTCTCGCACCTCCTGATTGATGGCGTTCATCGCATCCGGCCGGTTCAGCGTCAGCACGACGGTCCGGCCGCGCTTTTCGTAAAGGACGACGGGCATCAGCAACCTCCTGTCGCTTACTTCGTCGAGTCGAGGGTCGCCCCGCGGCCCCGGAGGCCGCTGCTTGCTACCAGTTTTCGGCCAGGAGCTCGAAATGGGCGCGGACGTGCTTGCAGGCGGGGCAGACCTCCGGCGGCTCGGTGCTGGTGTGGACGTAGCCGCAGTTGCGGCACTTCCATTGCACCGGCTGGTCCTTCTTGAAGACCTTCCCTTCGCGCACGTTCGCCAGAAGCTCGTTGTAGCGCTTCTCGTGCTGGCGCTCGGCGACGGACACCGCCCGGAATGTCTTGGCGATCTCCGGGAAGCCCTCGTCGAGAGCGGCCTTGGAGAACGCCGGGTACATCTCGCTGTGCTCGTAGCGCTCGCCGGCTGCCGCCTCCTGTAGATTCGCGGCCGTGTCGCCCATGACGCCGGCGGGGAAAGGCCACTTGATTTCGACGGCGCCGCCTTCGAGGTACTTGAAGAACTGCTTGGCGTGCTCGCGCTCGTTATCCGCCGTCTCGAGGAAGATGTCGGAAATCTGCTCGAACCCTTCCTTGCGCGCCTGGGTGGCAAAGTAGGTGTAGCGGTTTCGGGCCTGTGATTCGCCGGCGAAGGCGGTCAGCAGGTTGCGTTCGGTATTCGAACCCTTCAGTTCCATGGAGCGCTCCTTTGCGAATGGCGGGCATCGCTTGCCCGCGGCGGGTGAACGACTCTATTTTACGTGAGGCGAAGGGCTGATGGCGAGCAATGGTCCGGTTGCGGACGGGGTTGGCGCTCAGCGGTGACGATCGCGAGACCTGATTTAGCGCGTGAATCGCTCTCTTGTGCCCGCCTGGCTCTTCGATCGAAGAGACGCGGTTGCGACGCCCTCTCCTAGGGCCGATTCCAAGATCCGCTCGTAGACGTCGAGGTAGCCGTCGACCATGACCGGCGCGTCGAACCGCTCTTCGACGTAGCTCCGGCAACGCCTGGGGTCGATCTCGCCGACGTGGCGGACTGCTTCGACCATGCCGTCGACGTCGTCGACCAGGAAGCCGGTCTCACCGTCCACGATAATCTCGGGCGCGGCCCCGCGCGCAAAGGCGATGACGGGCGTGCCGGTGGCCATCGCCTCGGGCATTACCAGGCCGAACGGCTCTTCCCACTCGATCGGCGCCAGCAGACAACGGGCCCTCGCGTACAGATCTCGCTTTTCCTGCGCATCGGCTTCGCCGAGGAACCGCACCAGCCTCCCGTCGATCTGAGGCTCTACCATGGCTTCAAAATAGGCCCGGTCGACCGCGTCGACTTTGCCCGCGATTATCAGCGGCATGGAAAGGCGGCGCGCCGCTTCGATGGCTAGATGCGTCCCCTTCTCAGGCGAGACACGGGCCAGGCAGAGCAGGAAGTCCTCCTTGTCGGCGCGGAACGGGTACGTCTGCACGTCGATCGCGTTGTGGACGACGCCGGCGAATTGCGGGCCGTGCAGACCAACATAGCCCTTTGCCTGCGACCAGCTGATCGTGTTGTAGAAGCCGTTGTAGTGTTCCCAAATGAACCGATTGTCGGGCGTAAGAATGCCGTGGGTCGTCGTCAACATGGGCACATCTATCAAGCCGGCGAAGGCCATCAACATCTCGCCTGCGTGGTTGTGGACGAGGTCGAAGTCCCGGGCGTCACGCAGCGCTTCGGCGATGTGCACGAGCTCGTACGGGAGAACGGCCTGGATATCGGCGGCGGTCCTCAGACTACGGGGATAGACGGAACGCAGCCGCGCCAGCGTGATGGAGTCGCCCGAAGCACGCAGCACGACGTCGTGTCCCCGGCGAACCAGCCCGTCGGCCAGCAGGCTGACGATGGCCTCGGTGCCGCCGTACGCGGGCGGCGGGACCCGCTCCGCCAGTGGTGCGACCTGCAGGATTCTCATGTCTTTCTGTTCCTTCCCTCAATTCAAGTATACCGCCGTGGGGTCGCCCGCAGACCACGGTTGTGTTAAGGGAAGGTTAAATCAAGGCTCGCCGGAATCGCTTGGACAAAAGAGGGGGACGAGGTTGTGAGTTGCGG
>JBEKXP010000122.1:0-6658 GCA_049511815.1 Dehalococcoidia bacterium | reverse complement strand
TGGGACAAGCAGTTCGTGTCGGTCACGACCGCTCCGGACAACGCCTGGCTCACCAGCGGTGGCCGCGTGATCCCGCCGGGAGGCTGCTCCCTCACCATCGAGGGCGAGAGCGACCTTCTCGAAGGCTGCGTTAGCAAGGACACGGACCCGCCGACCGGCGCGCATGGTCCTGAGGGCAATGGTCTGATCGAGCGGATCACCGTCACGCCGAACCTGAACAACCTGATCTACACTGCGCACTTCCGGCCAACGAAGGACAACGGAGTCGTAACCACCATCGCCGACAAGGACTGTGAGGTTACCGACACGCAAAGCGAGCAGATTCCAGGCACTCTGCCCGGTCAGCTTACCGCAGTATGCTCGAGCGCCTTCATCACGATTCGAATGCTGGAGGGCGACCTCAACCTCGACTGCAAGGTGGACGTAGGAGACGACCAGACAGAAGCCTTCCGCTACGGCGCGACGCTCGGCCTGCAGCTCTATGACCAGTGGTACGACCTGGAGCCGGGAACGTCGGACGGCGACATCGACATCAAGGACCTCCAGTTCGTCTTCGGTCGCAACTACAGCACCTGCGAGAACCCCATACCTAACGACCAGGCTATTCCCGCCCCGGCACCAGGGCCTTAGCGGCCACGCGAGTTCGTCGCCAGAGAAGCCTTAGCGCCGGTCTGATCTTCCCGGGGGAAAAACCACGAAGCTCACGTTCTAGTCGCGCGCCCTCGAAGGCCAGGTGAATCTCAGCGAATCTCCTCAGGGAAGGGGCCGAGCGGGAAACCGATGCCTCGCGTATACTGGCTGACATGACGCGCATCGGCGAAACTCTGGCCCGCGCGAAGGCCGAAGACCGGCTCGCCCTCATCGCTTACGTCACGTGCGGCTTCCCGGACGCCGAATCGACGCCGTCAATCGTCGGGGCGCTCATCGATGGCGGCGCTGACATGATCGAGCTCGGCATTCCGTTCAGCGATCCCATCGCCGATGGCGCGACCATACAGAAGGCCAGTTTTCGAGCATTGGAGGCGGGAACGTCGACGGCGCGTTGCCTCGACATCGCCAAGCAGGTCCGCCGCGCGGCCACCGCCATCCCTCTCATTCTCATGAGCTACGCAAACCCGATCCTCGCTTTTGGCGCCGACGCCTTCGTCGAGGAAGCGGCCGCAGCGGGCGTGGACGGTCTGATCGTCGTCGATCTGCCGCCGGAAGAGGGGGGGGAGCTATGGGCTCGCTGTCAGGCAGCCGCTATCGACAACATCCTGCTTGTCGCCCCCGGCTCAAGCGACGACCGCATCAGGCGAATTGCGGCCGAAGCATCGGGCTTCATCTATTGCGTGAGCGTCGCGGGCGTCACGGGCGCCAGGGCGCAACTGCCTGCCGCGCTGCCCGATTTCCTCGCCCGCGTGCGCAGGCACACGTCGCTGCCGCTGGCCGTCGGCTTCGGCATATCGCGACCGGAGCACCTGCGGTCGCTTCACGGCCTTGCCGACGCGGCGGTTGTCGGGAGTGCCGTGGTCGACATCATCGACGCGTCGCCTCCGGGCGAGGTGGACGACCGGCTGAAGGACTACGTGCGGACGCTTGTCCGCTATCGAGATGCGAGCCGATGAGACGCTTGACAAAGGAACGACCAGACGGGGCGAAGGTGCGGCCGTTTGTGGCGGCTGCGAAGGGGGCAATGGGTCGATGACTTCCCTTCCGGATGAACGGGGGCGTTTCGGTCAGTTCGGCGGCAAATATGTGCCGGAGGTGCTGATGGGCGCGCTGGCGGAGCTGGAAGAAGCTTTCCGCGAGGCATGGCACGACGTCTCATTCCGTCGGCGGCTCGATGGCCTGCTCCGTCAGTACGCGGGCAGGCCGACGCCTCTCTACTTCGCCGAAGGGCTGACACGAGACTGCGGCGGCGCCGGCGTCTACCTCAAGCGCGAGGACCTGCTGCACACGGGGGCGCACAAGATAAACAACGCCCTCGCGCAGGGGCTACTCTGTCAGCGGATGGGGAAGAGCCGCGTCATTGCGGAGACAGGCGCGGGGCAGCACGGCGTCGCGGCAGCGACCGTCTGCGCGATGCTCGGCCTCGAGTGCGTCGTCTACATGGGTGAAGAGGATGTGCGCCGGCAGATGCTGAACGTCTTCCGGATGAGGCTTCTGGGCGCGGACGTGAGGGTCGTCGAGAGCGGCAGCCGGACGCTCAAGGACGCCATCAATGAGGCGATGCGCGATTGGGTGAGCAATGTCGACAGCACCTACTACCTGCTGGGCAGCGCTGTTGGGCCGCACCCCTACCCGCTCATCGTGCGGGAGGCGCAGTCGGTGATCGGCGACGAGACGCGGAGGCAGGCGGTGGAAGAGATTGGGCGCCTCCCCGATTACCTGATCGCGTGCGTCGGCGGCGGGAGCAACGCTATCGGTTTCTTCCACCCCTTCTACGCGGATGCCGCCGTCCGCTTCGTCGGAGTCGAGGCGGCCGGACGAGGACTGGACACGCATCTCCACGCCGCCAGCCTTGCGCGCGGGCGTCCGGGAGTGCTGCACGGCAGCCATTCGTACCTGCTGCAGGACGAGAACGGCCAGATCGAGCCGACGCACAGCATCTCGGCCGGACTCGACTACCCGGGCGTAGGACCGGAGCACAGCTTCTACAAGGTGTCGGGGCGCGCCGAGTACGTGGCCGTCACCGACGAAGAGGCGCTGGAGGCCTTCCAGCTTCTTAGCCGAACAGAAGGGATCATCCCGGCCCTGGAGTCGGCGCACGCCGTCGCTCATGCGGTGAAGCTGGCGTCGACTCTGCCGCGCGAAGCGACGGTTGCGGTGTGTCTGTCGGGACGCGGCGACAAGGATATGGAGACGGCGTCGCAGGTGCTGGGAATCGTAGTGTGAGCCCTCAAGCGCGCCTATCCCCCTGTCGGCAGTCTCGTCGATTATTGGGGAGTTACTTCTTGACGAGATGTTGACAAACGTTGGGGGGGCTGCTATAGTGGCGCAAATCGAATAAGCAGCGGCGAAGAACAGGACTAGTACGTCGCGAGGCGAGGCCGCCCGTACGGGCCGCAGAGAGCCGGGAGAGGTGAGAACCGGCGCCGGCGCAGCGATAGGAATGGACCTGGGAGCCGCAACCCCGAAACTGCGGAAGCAGGCGGTAGGGGTTGCCGGAACGGGCACCGTTAGCAGAGCCCAGGGTATCGTCCTTCTCTGAAGGGCCGTACCTGAGAAGAGATGCCGCAGTCCATCCCGAAGGATCGCGGCGAACCAGGGTGGCACCACGAGCCTCTCGTCCCTGTGACGAGAGGCTTTTCTGTTGCCCGGGAGGCGGAAGAGATGACGAGCGGCGAGTATCGTCCCAGCCTGAACGAAGCGCGGGCGCTGGCCGGACAGCGCAGCCTGCTGCCCGTGTTCAAGGAGGTCGCGGCGGACCTGGAGACGCCCGTCTCCGCCTATCTGAAGGTCGCGCGCGGCGAGCACTCTTTCCTGCTGGAGAGCGTCGAAGGCGGCGAGCGCCTGGGACGCTACAGCTTCATCGGGACGGAGCCCTACCGCGTCCTCAGCAGCCCGGCAGGATGCGCCGTCGACCCGCTGATGGAGATTGAGAAAGAACTGGCGCGATTCGACGTCGTCGGTGTGCCTGATTTGCCGCGCTTCCACGGCGGCGCAGTCGGCTACCTGGCTTACGAGGCCGCGCGCCACTTCGAGCGCCTGCCGTCGCCGGAGAGCGACCCGCAGGCGCTGCCCGAAGCCGTCTTCATGTTCGCCGACACGCTCCTCGTCTTCGACCACGTCCAGCACAGGATCAAGGTGGTGAGCCACGCCTGCCTCGACGGCGATGTCGAAGCCGCTTACCGGCAGGCAACCCATCGCATCGACGAGCTGGTGGAGCGCCTGGCGCGGCCGCTGGCTTTCCCCGCGCGAGCGGATGGTGCGCCCGACGTGCGCCTCGACGTGTCATCGAACGTGAGCCGCGACCGCTTCTTGAAATCGGTCGAGCGGGCGCGCGAGTACATCATCGCCGGCGACGTCATTCAGGCGGTCATCTCGCAGCGGCTGACGGTGCCGACGGCTGCGCCTCCGTTCGAGGTGTACCGGGCGCTACGGGCCATCAACCCGTCGCCCTATATGTACTATCTGCGCCTCGGCGAGGCCCACGTCATCGGCGCTTCGCCGGAGATGCTGGTGCGGGTGGAGAACGGCGTCGTGGCAACGCATCCAATCGCCGGCACGCGGCCGCGCGGACGCGACGCAGCGGAGGACGCGGCGCTGGAGGCGGAGCTGCGCTCGGACGAGAAAGAGCTTGCCGAGCACACGATGCTCCTCGACCTGGGCCGGAACGACATCGGGCGCGTCAGTGAGGCTGGCAGCGTGGAGGTCGGCCAGTGCATGGACGTAGAGCGCTACTCGCACGTCATGCACCTCGTATCCCACGTCTCCGGCCGGCTGCGCCATGGGCTCACCTGCTTCGACGCCTTCCGCGCCTGCTTCCCGGCCGGCACCGTCTCCGGGGCGCCGAAGATCCGCGCCATGGAGATAATCGCCGAGCTGGAGCCGGACAAGCGCGGGCCGTATGCCGGCGCGGTCGGCTACTTCGGCTTTCGCGGCAACCTGGACACCGCTATCACTATTCGGACCATCGTCATGAAGCCGGGAATGGCATACGTGCAGGCGGGCGGCGGCGTCGTCTACGACAGCGTGCCGGAGCGCGAGTACGAGGAGTCGCTAAACAAGGCACGGGCGCTGCTGCGGGCCATCGAGCAGGCGGAGAGGGCAGGAGGAAGGCGGGCGTGAGATGCTGCTCTTAATCGATAACTACGACAGCTTCACCTACAACCTTTATCAGGGAATCGCCGGGCTCGGCGTGGAACCGCAGGTCGTGCGGAACGACTCGACGACGGTGGAGGCGATAGAGGCGATGGCGCCAGAGCGGATCGTCATCTCGCCCGGGCCGTGCACGCCGAAGGAGGCGGGCATCAGCATTGGCGTTGTGCGGCGCTTCGCGGGCGTCGTCCCGATTCTTGGCGTCTGTCTGGGGCATCAGTGCATCGGCGAGGCGTTCGGGGCGATTGTCGAGGGGGCGGGCGAGATCGTCCACGGGAAGCTGTCGCAGATCTACCACGACGGCAAGGGCGTCTACCGCGGCCTGCCGAACCCGTTTCCCGCCACGCGCTATCACTCCCTGGCGGTGCGCCGCGACAGCGTTCCGGCGTGCCTGGAAATCAGCGCCTGGACGGACAGCGGCGTCGTGATGGGCCTGCGACATCGCGAGCTGGCGGTCGAAGGCGTCCAGTTTCACCCGGAGTCGATCATGACCCCCGCCGGAAAGATGTTGCTCAAGAACTTCCTGGAGGGAGGCTAGCCATGATTCGCGAAGCGATAGCGGCGACCGTCGCGAGGCGCGACCTGACGGAGGAGGAAGCGGCGGGCGTGATGGAAGAGATCATGTCCGGCGAAGCGACTGACTCCCAGCTCGCGGCCTTCCTGACGGCGCTTCGACTCAAGGGCGAGACGGTCGACGAGATAGCCGGCATGGCGCGCGTCATGCGGGCGAAGGCGTGTCGCGTCGATTGCAAAGGCGCGCTGCTCGACACCTGCGGCACGGGCGGCGACGGCAGCGGGACGTTCAACGTCAGCACGGCGGCGGCGTTCGTGGCGGCGGCCGCCGGGGCGAAGGTCGCCAAGCACGGAAACCGCGCGATGAGCAGTCGCTGCGGCTCAGCAGACGTCCTCGAAGCGCTGGGCGGGAAGATCGACCTGTCGCCGGAAGACGCGGCGAAATGTCTTGACGAGACCGGCTTCTGCTTCATGTTCGCGCCTCGCTTCCATCCGGCCATGCGGTTCGCGGCCGGGCCGAGGCGGGAGATCGGCATCCGCACCGTTTTCAACATACTCGGCCCGCTCTGCAATCCGGCGGGCGCGACGCGACAGGTCCTCGGCGTCGCCGATGGGTCGCTGGGCGAGAAGATGGCGCAGGCGCTGGCCCGCCTGGGCTGCGAGCACGCGCTCATCGTCCACGGCGAAGGGGGACTGGACGAGCTGAGTCCGGCCGGCCCATCGCAGGTGTGGGAAGTGAGGGAGAGCAGCGTCCGGCGCTTCGAGACCGCGCCGTCGAAGGCGGGACTCGCGGCCCATCCGCTGTCGGAGGTCGGCGGCGGCACGGCCGAGGAAAACGCGGGGATGCTTCGTTCGGTGCTTGGCGGTGACCACGGCGCCCTGCGCGACTTCACGCTCCTCAACGCCGCAGCCGGTCTCGTCGCGTGCGGGCTGGCGGGCGATTTCGGGGAGGGCGTCGAAAAAGGGGCGTCGGGCATCGACAGCGGCAAGGCGATGAACAAGCTGGAGCGCTTCATCGAGGTGAGCAATGCGACAGGCTAGCGGCCTGCCCGACATCCTCCAGCGCATCGTCGCTGCCAAACGCGAACAGCTAAGACAAGTGCACCAGACGGTGCCGCTTGACCGGTTGAAGGAGATAGCCCTTCGCGTTCCGCCCGGCCGGAGCCTGGTGACGGCGATTCGGAGCGCCGACAGGCGTCCCTGCCTTATCGCCGAGGCGAAGATGGCGTCGCCGTCCGCTGGGCGCCTGATGGACGACAAAGCGCGCTCGCGCCTGCCGCTGCTGTACGCGGAGAACGGAGCGTCCGCAATCTCCGTCCTGACCGAGCGAGATCACGTCCAC